>DASXYR010000353.1:0-3517 GCA_036502385.1 Gemmatimonadaceae bacterium | reverse complement strand
GATCGACGAAACGGTCATCTGCAACAGCGCGAGTTGCTATCTTTTCTTTGCCGGAGACAATGGAAGCATCTACCGGGCGTCGATGCCGGTCGGCAATTTCCCGGGCACTTTCACTGCTCAAATGACCGTCATGACCGACAGTCAGGTCAACCTATTCGAATCCGTACAAGTCTATGCAGTGAAGGGTGCAAACCAGTACCTCATGATCGTCGAGGCGTTGGGCAGCGCGGGAAAGTATTTCCGCTCCTTTACCTCGACCGATCTAGAAGGCGCGTGGTCACCACTGGCAGCGAGCGAGATCAATCCCTTCGCCGGCAAGTCCAACGTCACCTTTAGCAGGTTGCGGAAAAACCCAGCGTGAGGGGATCGACAACCGATCATGGAGGCTTAGGATTGGTCGCCATGAGAGGACTGGAGAAGAAGCAGGCGTCGATGTTGATCCTGATGTCACCTGAGAGTCGGGTTCCCGTCGACCATCCGTTGCGGCAGGTAAAGAAGCTCACGGACGCAGCGTTGCAGGAGCTGAGCGCGACGTTCGATGCGATGTATAGCGTGGTCGGCCGACCGTCGATTCCGCCGGAACGGCTTCTTCGGTCGACGCTGCTGATGGCTCTCTACAGCATCCGTAGCGAGCGGCAGTTCTGCGAGCAGCTCGATTACAACCTTCTTTTTCGCTGGTTTCTCGACATGGACATGGACGAGGGCACATTCGACGTGACGGTTTTCACGAAGAACCGGGCTCGCTTGATGGAGCATGAGGTGGCGGCGAAGTTTTTCCGCCAGGTCGTGAAGCAGGCGCGCGCGGCGAAGCTAATGAGCAGCGAGCACTTCACCGTCGACGGCACGCTCATCGAGGCGTGGGCATCGCTCAAGAGCTTTCAACCGAAGGAAAATAGCGGGGCCAAGCCGCCGCCAGATGACCCTGGGAATCCGAGCGTCGACTTTCGCGGTGAAAAGAGGAGCAACGAAACGCACGCCTCGACGACTGACGCGGAGGCGAAGTTGGCGCGCAAGTCGGATGGTACGACGGCGAAGTTGTCATTCGCGGCCCACTCTCTCATGGAGAATCGTCACGGTTTGCTCGTGGACTTCCGCGTCACTGAAGCCAATGGCAAAGCGGAGCGAACGACGGCATTGAGCATGATCGAGGGCAATCTTGTTGGTTCTCGGCGAATCACCGTCGGCGGCGACAAGGGCTATGACACCGTCGACTTCGTCCATGACTGTCGATCGATGAACGTCTCCCCGCACGTCGCGGCCAACAGCACGCAGCGCCGTAGGTCCACCATCGACCAGCGGACCACGCGCCACGCGGGCTATTCGATTAGCCAGCGGCTGCGCAAACGGGTCGAAGAGATCTTCGGCTGGATGAAGACAGTCGGCGGGTTCAGAAGAACTCGATACAAAGGGATCGCCCGGACCCAGCTCGCCGGTTACATGGTCGGCGCTGCTTACAACCTGCTCCGAATGGCCAAACTGATGCAATTGAGCACCGCGTGACGCCTCGACGAGATGGGGGCGCGCGACTGAGGCATCGGTCGGCGCAGCGACGAATGACCGCCGCCGCTATGAGGCCGCACCGCTTGACTGAAATCAGTCGATAAACACCCCGGGCATAGCCAATCTGCTTCCGGGGCTCATTTTTCCGCACCCTGTTAACTGGCGATCGCGCTGTCGCTCCGACGCGCGCTGACCTTTCGGCAGCAGAGTCCGATGCACTCGTCGCAGATGTACACACGGGACGCGGCGGTGTTCCGGGCGTGGGGTGCCGGTCGAAGGCCTTCAGGTCCACTTAAGATCTTTCAGGTAGCTGAAGAGCTCTAGTCTTCGTGCCTCACAGGAGAGGTCAAAAATGAACGACCGCAAAGACCTGAATCCTCCGCGTGGACCGCGACATCGAGAGCAGACGCTCCTCATGCTTTCCGGGTTCGTGGGGCTCGCGGCTACCCTCTTTTATGCGTGTGGAAGCGATAGCTCGAATGATTCGACGGGCTCCGGGGGAGGCTCGGCGGCGGACAGTGGCGCGCCGTCCAACACCGACGGCTCGTCATCGGCTGCCGAAGGAGGAGCGGCGTCGTGCACCACGTCGTCGGGCACGGTTGCCAATACCGCGAGCGTCGTGGCTGCGGCCAATACGCTCAACACATTGCTCACATCGTCGCAGCAGACGACCATCCAACTCGCCGGAACGCTGGCCAACTCGGAACAATGGTCCAACCTGCCGACCAATTTCATTCCACGAAATGGGGTCATGATCGGCGATATGAGCACGGACGCGCAGGCGGCGGCCATCACGTTGGTCAGCACGGCGGCGGGAACCACCGGCACCACGTTGTTCTCCGAGATCCGCGCGGCGGACGAATGGTTGGTGACCGACGGTCGCGCGGACTCGAATGGCTATGGCGAAGGCCGCTATTACGTCGCGTTCGTCGGAACGCCCTCCACCACCTCTCCATGGATGCTTCAGATCGCCGGACATCACCTGGCGTACAACTATACGTACAACAGCAAATGCACGAGCGCGACGCCGCTCTTCGATGGCGTGGAGCCCACCACGTGGACCGATTCCGCCGGCACCAGCCACGCTCCCCTAGAGTCGCAGCGCGCGGCTGCAGTCGCGGTCATTGCCGCGATCTCCAGCAACTCGGATTCTTTGCTCTCGGGAACATACACGGATGTCGTCAATGGCCCCACCAATTCGAACGGTCTGGGCGATACACGCTACCCCAGCGGTCTCTCCTATCCGACCGGAACGACGGGCCGCGGCGTGCTGGTCGGCTCGCTCACCACCGACCAGCAAGCCCTGGTCAAAACGGCGATCGAAGCTTGGGTGAAGAACGTCGCCGATCCCATTTCGACGGCGCTCCTTACGGACTATGAGAGCAGTGACGCGCTCGCTTCAACGTACGTTGCCTATTCGGGTGCGACCGATCTGACCACACAGAATTCGTACTTTCGAATCGACGGCCCCCGGGTGTGGATTGAGTACACGATCCAGGGCGGCATCGTTTATCAGTCGCGAGTCCACTATCACACCATCTGGCGCGATAAGGTCGCCGACTACGGCGCCGAGTACGCGGACTCCGACGCGGGCTCCGGCCAAACCACCGGAACCGAGGGCGGCATGATGGGAATGATGCCGTTCGGCGACGGCGGGCCCGGCGGCATGCCTCCGGGCTTTGACCAGTGATCGGCGACGGAACATGAACCGATACGTCGTCCTCGTCGCGACGTTCCTGGCGGCGGTCTTCGCTGGCCGCTCGGCATGGGCGCACGCCGCGCCGCACTCCATCCTTATGCTGGATCTCCGGGCGCACAACGTGGATGCGGAGCTTCGTCTTCCCATATCCGAGCTCGAGATCGTTGCGGGCCATCCGCTCCTTTCGGAGGAGGCGGCGATTGTCGATCTCGAGCGGGGGCTGCTGGGTCGCGTGGTCCAGCGCGATCTGCATGTCGAGTCGCTGGACGGTGCGAGCTGGCTGGTCGAGATCGGCGATGTTCAATACGCGGCTGACGA
>DASXYR010000352.1:0-6827 GCA_036502385.1 Gemmatimonadaceae bacterium | reverse complement strand
AACGAGATCGACGGCTTCAATGCTCGCGACGACGTACGCCCTCTCGGCCTCGCTTCGCACGGGTCTCGATGGACCTTTGAGACGCCGTACGGAAAGGTCGCTATTGATGCCGACGATGAGTGCGTCAGCCGTCTCTCGCGCGGCCAACAACAGGTCGACGTGTCCGGAATGAAGGAGATCGAACACACCGTTCGTAAACGCCACCCGGTCCTTTCTGCCGGATCTCCACCGGCTGGCCTCGGCCCACGTCGCAACCTTGGTCGCAGGAATCCTTGGCTTCAGGGGCCGTTATCTCCGGAGGGGTGAAAATGGAGGACGCGCTCCTGCTTGAACGGGAGCGTAATGACTTCGTCGTAGTCGCTGGAGATGGATACGTTGGACGGTGATCGGAGGATCGTGATCAGGTTGGCGCCCACGGGAAGCTCCAGCGTATCCGCGAGCGCGACGAGATGCTTCGTGATCTGCTCATCGGTGCGCTCGTAGGAGAAACGCGCCTCCTGGCGCATCGCGTCCTTGAACTGGTAGTAATGAAAGTACGCCGTGCCGAAGTCGATAGCGAAATAGATCACGACGGCGAGAATGAGAAGCGGGATAAGACAACCAAGACTGCTCGCGCCCTTCCGGGCTACCACTGTGATTGCGCTCCATCGATGACGTCGTTCACGATTCGGTCGATGGCGTCCTTGCGCCCGGTCGCTTCACCGCGCTCCTCGTACTGTCCTTCGGCGAGAAGCCCCTTTCTCTGCCACAGCGTTTTGCCCGTCACCTGGTCGATCATCTCGATGTCAACAACGAGCTGGAGCATCCGTCGGGCGGTCGTTGACTGCTTGTTGTTGGCGCTGTAGCCGATGGGAATGTCGATCTCGTAGCGCTGGATCGTTCCACGGACAATCGCATTGGCTTTGGCTTCCGACGCGTCGCGGAGGCCCAGCCTGTCGTGAAGCCGCGTTCGCAGAGCATCGGTCAGCTCTCGCGGAAGCTCAGGAGTTGCCGTCTGGTTCTCGAAAGGAAGGATGGCAACCGTCCTCACGTGAGAGGGAAGCCCGCCGCCCGTGAAGCCGTACGGGATGCAGGCAGTCAGCAACAGCAGGAGAAGACTATAAGCTCCAGATCGATGCATTGAAAGATCCAATTTCATCCCGAAGTATGGTGAGGCGCAGCGTTCTTCTCGCTCCTGGCGCCTGAAAAGTCATCGCTCCGTTCGCTTCACGGTTGAGACTCTCGGTGATTCTCCCATCCGAAATATGCTCTAGTGCGACGAGGGTGTCGCCTTTGAGCGTCACGCGCCACTGGAGCGGTCGTCCGATATCGGCGCGCGTCAATGCTCCGTCGATTTTGACGACCGTGTCAGGGAGAGGCGGGATCGAGAGACGTCCCAGTGCTGCCCACAGCAGAGGGGGCGGTGGGATGTATTTCTTCGCCAGCGCTGCATTCGGCGTCCGGAGGGAATCTCCGATGAGAATCGCTCCGCCAGCGCCGAGCCCGCCGCCGAGGAAGAAGTCGAGACGCGCACTATCGGGAGCAGCGGTGCGAATGGAACCATCCCCTCGCGCGGCGATGTCGCCCTCCTGATAATCCCATTTGAAGACGAGGTGCCGATGTCCGGCCGGCATCGAGATCGAAGGGAGCGTCCTGTCGGGCGCGAGGACGCCCGACAGGGGTGCCGCCGCCGGGGCGCACGCAAGTCCGATGAGCGCAATCGCCACGCCCCTTCTCACTGTGGATCAATCCTCGTTATCTGGTCGCCCTGAACGATGCGATCGAGAACGTCGAAGCCCTGCGTGACGCGTCCAAAAACGGTGTAGTGCCCGTCGAGGTGCGGCTGCGGCGAGTGTGTGAGAAAGTACTGGCTTCCTCCGGTGTCGGGCCCCGAGAGCGCCATTCCGAGAGCGCCGCGCTCATAGCGGTGACGGTTCATCTCGTCACGGATCGCGAAACCCGGACCGCCATTTCCGTCGTCGCGCGGGTCGCCGTCCTGCGCGACGAAGTTCGGCACTACGCGATGGAAGCGTGTGTTGCGATAGTATCCCGACCGTGCCAGCGAAAGGAAATTCGCCACGGTGATAGGGGCATCTGCGCCGAAGAGCTCGAGGCGGATTGGTCCCCGCACCGTGTGGATCGTGGCGTTGATCGACTTCCCTGCCGTCGCAGGCATTACGATTGTGCGTACAACGCCCTCGTACCATGAGAGTGGTTTTGGCGTCGCCCGGACTGCACCCCATCTCGCCAGGGGAGCAATCCTTCTGCCGGAAGCGCGCTCCAGCGGATCGGCCGGTATTGGAATTCCCGCTAGCTGCGCTCGGAGCGCCGGCGTGACCGACGCGCTGTCCTTCTTCCACAACGCGCTGGCGTACTGAAGCGCGGCGAGTCGCGCATCGTTTGCGGAATCGCGCGCAGCGAGGTTGTAACTCTCGAGTACCAGAGGAAGATCAGCGGCAGATGGACGGTCGGCCAATGCTCCGATCACGGTCGCGCGCACGTAGAAATCGGGATCGCGCAGGCCGTTGATGAGCAGGGCGTGCACGGTGTCCTCGAGGGGAATGCCCGCCGACGGGGCAATCGCGGCGTACGCCGATTCGCGCACACGTGGGTCGGGATCGCGAATCAGCGGTGCGTTGCGCGAGAACGCAAATGCTCGATCGAGAGTGTCTCCAGCGGCCGACGCGACAGCCGCCCTCAGTCTCCAGTCAGGACTCGATGCCCACGTAGCGAGCTCGGTGGGCCTGAGTCCCGCCTGCGCCGCGGACGCAAGCAACGACGACCGGTACACAACAGAAGTGTCTGCCGCCCATAGAGTGGGTAGATCGTTGGCATCCTTGGCCAGCACCGTTCCAAAGCTCTGCGCGGCTGCCACTCTGACATTTGGATCCGCGTCGTGAGTTGCATACGCGAGCGCCGACTTGGCCTGCGATCCGTAAGTTCCGAGCGAGCGCACGGCGTTGATCCGCACGTGTGGGTCCGGATCGCCGACGAGTCGCGACAGGACGCCGAACGCCCTGGCGCCGAACGAGTCGCCTGCGGCTGGCATGGCGATGCCCCGCGCAATCTCTGCCCTCACCTGGCGTCCTGCGGCGGCGGCGTCGACATACGGTCCCGCAGTGTCTGCCTTGCGAGCGGTCGCCTCCGGAGCGGCGCGAATCAACGGTGACGCTTCGAGTGCAAGCAGATCGTTCACCCCGGCGGGCGCGCGGGTTCGGGCGATCGCGTAAGCTGCCGCCCACACCACCGATGGCGTGGTGGCGCGAAGGTACGGCTCTATGTCAGCGATTGGAACGGGGCGCAACTTTGCGCCTGCCAGCAAAAGCTGCATCGTAACGTCTGCTGCATGCTGCGACTTGAGGCCGGTGCTTATGGCGGCGCGCGCTGAAGAGCCAATCTCACCAAGTGACCACGCTGCTTCGCGCGCAACCTCGTGGTTCGCCGTCAACACTGAGCTGAGAGCGCCAATGGAGACCGTGTCGCGCAACAGGCCCAGAGAGTACGCCGCATTCGCGGCAACTGTCGGATCGCGATCCGTGAGCAGCGTGCGCAAGCGCGCAGCCCCTGTTCTCCCCTGGTCCGGTCCAACCTGCCCGATCGCTATCGTTGCCGCGGCGCGGAGCGGCTTCGAGTCGCTCGCGAGCGCCCGGTCTACAAGAGACATGTCCAACTGCCTCGTATCGGTCATCGCGAGAAGCCGGGCATAGAGATTCACATCCTGCGATCCGAGCTTCGATCGTCGCGTCTGCGCGCCAGAGCTGCCCGCCAGCGCCAAGCTCAGAAATCCAAACAGGGCTTTTCTACCTAGCCGCATTCTGTAGCACCTTTAGAAGAGAGTCCGGCATTTTGGTCATACGCGAATCGCGCGTGAGCGAAGCAAGCTTCGTCGATGCTGTGACAAACCGCTCCCCCGTTTCCGCGTTGGTGATTACGTAGTCGAAAGTGAGAGTGCGCGATCTGACGTCGCTGATCGTCGTCGTGACTCGAATCAGATTGTCGTACCGCGCAGCTGCATGAAACCGGAGACTCGCCTCGACGACGGCGAGGGTCACGTTCTGCCGCTCGAGCTCCGCGTACGGAGTGCCCAGAGCGCGAATGAATTCCGTTCGACCGATCTCACACCAGATCAGATAGTTCGAATGATACACCACCTGCATCTGGTCGGTCTCGGCGTACCTTACCCGGAACTCGACGGAGTGGGCCGTAACGCGCTTTGATTCTGGGGTCATGTCAGGGGGAATTCCGAAAATGCTCGCGCGGCCCTGCTTTGTAAAGGCTGCACGCGGACGCTAACTTGTGCCGTGCTCAAAGGCCCGTGCTACATCGTGTCGGACGCTCATCTCGGCGTGGCGAGTCCGACGATAGAGAAATCCTTCGTCGCATTCCTGCGCGGACTCGCGGGGGAGGCGGCAACCCTCGTCATCAACGGCGACCTCTTCGACTTCTGGTTCGAGTGGGAGACCGTAATTCCGCGGCGAAGTTTTCGCGCGTTGGCCGCGCTCGCCGAGCTCAAGGATGCTGGCGTCGAAATCCTGTGGGTCGCGGGCAACCACGACTGCTGGGGTGGAGAGGTGCTCCGCGAAGATATCGGGATCTCCTACATCGTCGGGCCATGGGAAGGCTCGATTGCCGGATGGAGTTCTCGCATTGAACACGGCGACGGCTTGCGTGAGAAGGAGGATCGAGGCTACAGGCTTGTTCGGCCAATCATGCGCAACCCGATCGCAATCAAGGCATTCAGGATGCTCCACCCCGATTGGGCCAGCCGCCTCGCGCAGGGAAGCTCCAATGCGAGCAGGACATACAGGGCGCGGGACGAGGGGCGCGGGTTGCGTGCTCTTGCTGCCGAAGCGCTCGCCAAATCCACGGACCTGGAACTTCTCGTTTACGGACATTCGCACGTCCCCGCGCTCGAAAAGATGGAAAACGGGGGAGTCTTTGCCAACGCCGGATCGTGGCTCGACGCGCCGACCTATCTCAGAGTGACGGATGAATCCCTCGAGCTCCTCCAATGGGATGGCTCATCCAAGGGTAATTGTCTCAACTCTATCAATCGGTGAGCCAAGAAAGCGCTGGCCGAGGCTGAGGAAAGTGTCGGGCGCATCGGACGAAATGAACCGATAACGTGCTCCGTTGGGCGTGTCGTTCTCGATTCCGTTGTCGCGCAGCAGCTCGCCAGCCTGTCGCGCCGTCTCGTGCGCGCTGTCGATCAGCCTTACCTCGCGACCCACGACATTTCCGATGACGGTTTTCATCAGCGGGTAGTGCGTGCAGCCGAGGACGAGCGTGTCGATTTCAGCGGTGACGAGGGGCGCCAGGTAGTTGCGCGCGATGGCGCGCGTCGGCTCGGTGTCGAGCCACCCTTCTTCAACGAGCGGAACTAAGAGGGCACAAGCCTGAACGGTCACCTGCGCATCCGGGAGGAGCTTGATGATCTCCTTCTCGTACGCGCGCGACCTGACAGTGCCGGCAGTTCCGATCACACCAACCCGTTTCGTCTTCGTTGCAGCGGCCGCGGCGCGAGCGCCCGGTTCGATGACGCCGACAATGGGAAGATCGAACTCCCTCCGCAGAGCGGGCAGCGCATGCGCGGTCGCGGTGTTGCATGCGATCACCAACGCCTTGATGCCCTCGTTGCGGAGATAGGTTGTGATCTCCCGACTGTAACGCAGCACCGTATCCGGACTTTTTGGCCCGTAGGGCACCCGCGCGGTATCGCCGAAATAGATGATGCTCTCGTTGGGAAGCTGGGTGATCATCTCACTCACGACCGTGAGACCGCCCATGCCTGAATCGAAGACGCCTATCGGGTCGGAGTTGCTCATCGAAAGCGAAGGCTCGCCGTCACCGTCACCGTCGACCCTTGCGAGATGGGGCGAACGTTCGCGTTGAAATCCCAGAGATTCGCGGCGACGTACGCGTCGGCACCAGAGAAGAGGTGGTTGAAGATGATCGCGGCGATCCAGTCCTCGTAGTGGGTTCTGCGCGCCTTGATCCGATCCGGCGTGAAGCGGCTTGCGAGGTATGTGTCGGGGATCGGAAGTCCGGTTTTCGGGTCGATGGCCGCGACGCCTGTTATCGGGTCGATCTTGTAGGTCGCCACGACGCTGTCGTGCGCGAGGCTCCGCGCTTCGGCGAGATCCTGAGCCGCCTTACGCGCCATTCCGATGGACCCGACTTCGATGAGCGTAAACAGCATGGCGGCGTGGTCACGCCCAAAAACCGTCTGCGCATAACCGGGCAGCAGCAGCGACGTCAGAAAAGCACGTCGCGGAGACATCGGCGGCCCGGGCGTCGTATCCCCCGGCGATCTCACCTGCGCAGGCGTCGCCGCCGGCGTTATCTGGGGCTTGATGCCCACTCGAGCACTATCCTGCTGCTGCGCCTCACCAGAGCGCGGTGTCAGCGAGATCGCGTAGACGAGGGCGATCAACAGCGGAGTGGCGGGAGAGTGTGGGAATCGAACCCACCCGACCTTACGGAGTAAGGTCACAGTGATTTTGAAGATCACGGAAGCCACCAGGCCCCATCCACCCCCAAGCTCTCTCAGACAACCTCGATCGCAAACTCTCCCCGCTCGATGACTTCGCCGATGTCTACCGACCCCTCAACGCGTGAAAGATAATTACCGACCGCGCTGCCTACGATACAAACCGCGAGGCCGCCCGATGTCTGCGGATCGTTGAGGATCGCGCGATCCTCGTCCGTGCCTTTTTTCCAGGACACCAGGTCGCGAAGGTACTCTGCGTTCCGCTTTGATCCATCGGTGACGAAGCCATCGCGCACGGCTTCCCGAACCCCGTCAAAGATCGGAATCGCATCGAGATTGATGCGAATGGTGGCTTTGC
>DASXYR010000351.1:0-17043 GCA_036502385.1 Gemmatimonadaceae bacterium | reverse complement strand
GGTCGCTAGTTGATCTGGATGTAATCCGAGTAATACGCGTTGTTGCCGTTGTTCTGGACACGCGCCGTGACGTTGTCACCCTGACGAATCGCGGTTGCCGGATACGCCTGGTTCCGGTAGACGACCTGGGTCCGATTGTCGTACTGCACCCAGTAGCTCTGGCCGCTCCCGTTGTCCTGCACGTTGATCTGTTGATTGCGCGCATCGACTCCGCGCACGACTCCGTTCAGCTGTCCCGACGTCGGCTGCTGAGTACCTCCGCCAAGAACGCCGCCGAGGATGTTGCCGAGGCCGCCGTTGCAGGCGCCAACCGTGAGGAGCGCGCCGCTCACGGTGAGAATTCGCAATGTCCGTTGAAAGGCCCCCATCTGCTGCTCCGTGAAATGTGTGGGTGGCCATAAAGCAATGAGGGTGCCTCGGAGGCGTAATTACGGTTTCTTCGATGGGGTCCGGAAATAAAGCTCCGTCCATTTCGTCATCTGTCCCGAGAGATCGTCCCGAGATCCCGCCTCGGGGGTTGTGGCGGAGAATTCCTCGTGCGCGCGCAACGTCAGCGCCTGTACCTCGACGTCAATTTCCGCGAGCGACCTGCCTTTACCTCGCTCCCCGTGTACGTGCTCTCGCAGGGTCCTACGCAAAAAAGCGAGGGATGTAAGGGTACGGCTCGTTGCGCGTCTCAAGGCGTGCTCCAGTGTCGCGGGCACGGGCACGAAAGACTCGTCATCATTGTTGTCGGGTGTTGTCATTTGGCGCGATCCTTCGTCGGCAGGCGTCGCCAGAAGCGCCAAATTCGCATCAGTCACGCGTGTGGTACTGCTGCGATCTGGTGTAATATCGCAGGTCCAAAACACGCGCGTAGGCTTTGCTAGGCGTCTCTATAGTACTCGATGATCGCCCATTTCACGATCTGATCCATCAGTAGATTCGCATTCGACACGGCGAACTCATCGCCAAGCGCGTGGTTCTTGCGAGCGCTTTCTCTCGCGGACGCCTTGATTGTGAGGATCATCTGTGCGGGGCCAACACCCGAATTCTTCAGATACTCGACGCAAGGCTTTAGACACTGGCGAAGCTCATCCATCGATTCGATGCTCTCTTTGGTCGCATCGTGCAGCGCCGTTCCGAATGGCCGCGAAGTTTCGCTTGGCATTGGATACGGAAGAGTTTGCTTCGCTGGCAGGATCACTCGCTTGTCGCTCCTCGGGCCCGCAGATGGCGTCGCCAGGAGCGCCCACACCTTCCGAACTTGCGGAAGAGTAAACACGGGCTGGTGACTTAAGCCCCGTGAAGGCCATAGGCCTGTTTTGAACGTACGATGGCGAACGTTTTGTCGCAAGCCAAACTTCTAGATTGGAGGCTCAGGAGGTGTAATGAGGATCAGTCCACTGGCCGGTAAGCCGGCGCCCGAATCCATACTCGCGAACATTCCGCGTCTGGTGACGTCTTACTACGCGCTCGAGCCCGATATGTCCGTTCCCGCACAAAAGGTCTCGTTCGGCACCTCCGGTCACCGCGGAACCTCTTTCGACTGCTCGTTCAACGAGGAACACATCCTCGCCATCACCCAGGCGATCTGTCTCTACCGCCAGCAAAAGGGAATCGACGGCCCGCTGTTCATTGGCATCGACACGCATGCCCTCTCCGAGCCCGCGTTCGCTTCGGCGCTCGAGGTTCTCGCGGCGAATGGCGTCGAGGTCATGATCGACGAACAGGATTCATTCACGCCCACGCCTGTCATTTCGCACGCGATTCTCACACATAACCGCGGGCGGAAAAGCGGGCTCGCCGACGGGGTCGTAGTCACGCCGTCGCACAATCCGCCGGAGGACGGCGGATTCAAGTACAACCCGCCCAATGGCGGACCTGCCGATTCAGATGTAACAACCTGGATCCAGAACAAGGCGAATGAATTTCTCGCCGACGGTCTGAAGGCGGTACGAAGGATCTCCTTCGCAAAAGCGAAAGCCGCCGCGACCACCCATCGCCACAATTATATGGGTGCTTACATCGGCGATCTCGGCGCCGTCATCGACTTCGACGCCATTCGCTCCGCCCGACTGACACTCGGCGCGGACCCGCTCGGCGGGGCAGGCGTCTACTACTGGGCCAGAATCGCCGACCGGTACAAGATTCCGCTGACGGTGGTGAGCGATGTCGTGGACGCGACGTTTCGTTTCATGACCGTCGACTGGGATGGGAAAATCCGGATGGACTGCTCGTCGCCGTACGCGATGGAGCGGCTGATTGCCCTCAAGGATCGATTTGACGTCGCGTGGGCGTGCGACACCGATCATGACCGTCACGGCATTGTCGCCAAAAGCACCGGGCTGCTAAAGCCGAATAACTACCTCGCGGTATCCATCGACTACCTGTTCACGCACCGGCCTGATTGGCCGAGCGCGGCGGGAGTGGGGAAGACGGTGGTGAGCAGCAGCATGATCGACCGCGTGACCGCGCGCCTCAAGCGCCGTCTCGACGAAGTTCCCGTCGGCTTCAAGTGGTTCGTCGACGGACTCGTCAACAGCTCCATCGGATTCAGCGGCGAAGAGAGCGCGGGTGCGTCGTTTCTCCGGCGCGATGGAAAGGTCTGGACGACGGACAAGGACGGAATGATCATGGGCCTGCTCGCGGCGGAGATGACCGCGGTCACGGGCAAGGATCCCGGTGAGCTATACAGGGATCTCACTCGCGAATTTGGAGATCCCGTCTACGAGCGCATCGATGCGCCGGCGACAGTCGAGCAGAAAAAGGTACTGGCGAAGCTCTCCCCGAAAGATGTCGACGTATCGGAGCTCGCCGGCGAGAAAATCACCAGCATGCTGACGACCGCGCCGGGCACCACGAACTCACTTGGCGGATTGAAGGTAGTGGCCGAGAATGGGTGGTTCGCCGCGCGGCCGTCGGGGACGGAAGATATTTACAAGCTGTATGCGGAAAGCTTCAGGGGTGCGAGTCACCTGAAGAAAATCCAGGCGGAGGCGCAGGAGATCGTAGCGCGCGCCTTCAAATCGGCGGCGCCGTCACCCTGATTCCGGATTCATCGTCGGATCCTTTGGATCAGCGCTACTTCTTTGTCTTCTTGTAGGTCCCGATCAGCTCGCCGCTGCCGACGACGTGACCTTTCATTGCTGCTTCGACCTGTGCTTTCTTCGGCTTGTTAAGGGTGAGCACCGTGTCGAGCGCGGACGCCTTGAAGAAGTAGCGGTGCGTTCCAATGGGAGGGCACGGGCCCATGTAGCCAACGGCATTTCGTTCATTCAATCCCTGCGCTGCTCCAGCGGGAAATCCAGACTTCGACGCGTTCTCGGTGATCATCGAAGTATTGGGCGGAATATTGTAGGCGACCCAATGTGTGACGACGCGGGTCGGCTTGGCCGGATCGGGTGCGTCGGGATCTTCGACGATCAGAACAACGCTCTTGGCGCCGGCGGGGACGCCGCCCAGCTCGAGCGGTGGCGAGATGCCGGCTCCTTCGCAGGTGTACTTGACGGGAATCGAACCGTTGGGGCCGAACTCGGTCGACGTCACAGTGAGCTGAGCCGGTGACGCCGTGTCGGCGACGATGTTTCCTCGCGGCGGCCCGACGTTGCTGATGACCTCAGCGGTATCGGTTTTGGCGGGCTCGGTTTTGGCGCAGGCGCCCAGTGATAGCGCGAGCGAGGCGATTGCGAACGATCGGTGGGATTTCATTGGCGGGCCGAAGTTGTGGGGTCGTTGTCGCGGGGCAGGCGGAGATTCTATGCGACAATCGTTCCCTCAGAGGACAAAACGGGATGCGAGCTTTCAGAGGCACAGAATTCAGTTGTCAGAAAACGCACTCTGACGTTTCTAACGTAAATCTGGGTAGGCAAGTGCGCGGCACGCCAGCGAGAGACATCAACGTCGCAGTCGAACTGACGACTGGCAAGCTATGCCTCTGACAGCTCGCATCCCGTTCCTGGTTGTGTCAAGCCGCTTAACGGCGTGAGGCAACGTCCGGTCTAAGCGTCACCGCTTCATGAAGGTACACGTGCGTCTCGAGCGGCCGCGGCGCTCTCAGCTCAACCTGCACGAGCGTTCGCAGGCATCGTGGGAGCGAGCCCTCCACGGGGATCTCGCTTGCGCAGAGCAGGGGCACCCCAACCCATCCCATCTGCCGGGCCGCCACCGCAGGGAAAAGCGACTTGAGATCGCTCGTCATCGTGAAGAGGACGCTTACAATCTCGTCCACCTCGAGCCAGTTCCGCTCGACGATCTTCTCGAGGAGCTCGCGCGTTGCATCCCTGATCAGCTGCGGATCGTCGGCTTCGACGGATGTGGCGCCGCGGATGGCATGAGTGCGTCGCCAAAGGCGCGAGCTCTGGGGGACAAGCGCCACGAAGCGCGTGTAATTCTCGGCGTGGTCCTGGATGCCGTCTCTCAGCACGGCGAGTCCGTACCGCTCGGCCGCCTCCTGACTGGCAATGGCCGCACGCGACAGGTCGCCGGCATCGGCTATCTCGCGCGCAGCGCCCGCGGTATCGAATGCCTTGGTTGCCCTGATCGACGGATTGCTCTCGAAGAAGCGCGCGCATTGGGCGAGCGCTACCGGATGACTCGCGGCGCTGCGCAACCCCTGGATCGTCGCGCCCTTGGGCGCGAGCAAACAGTGATGTACCTGAACGATCGCTTCGCCGACGTTCCTCATCTCGGGGTGCCCAATCAGCGCCTGCCAGCCGGCCTCGACCCGGCCGACGATGGAGTTCTCGATGGGAATGACGCAGGCGTCGGCCTCTCCGGAAGTCACAGCGCGGATTGCGCCGGCAAACGTGGTGGCTGGAATCGGCTCGACGGGGTGCCGCCATATCGCCGCGATCGCAGCCTCACCATAAGCGCCGCGATCTCCCTGAAATGCCACGCGCATCGTCGCGGCTCGAGGGTCGGCGTCGGCGGATTTGTGCGGCTTCGTTCCGTTGGTTTGCGCTTTCGATTTCAGCATTTGACTGTCAGAATAAGAGTTGGCGAGCTTTCGACGGGCACAAAAAAACCTCCGTGTCTGCGGAGGCCCTTGTCTGCGGTTGTGACTTTGAGATTTACAGCGCGCGCGACCGGGGGCCCCAACGGATTGATCCGTAAAAGCCGAAGTAATAGGTCGGGGAAGCGAGCTTGGTCACGCCGCAAGAATAGGTGCGGCGCTCGGGAAAGTAAAGACGAAAAACAAAACTGAAGACTACCGGCCTGCGGTGGCCCTCTGAGTGCGGTCAGTCTTTCTTTACTGCCCGACCGATGCAGACGGTGACGTTGTCCGTGCCGCCGCCGTCGAGCGCGTCCTGCACCAGCTGCTCGCACGCCTGACGCGCCGAGGTCATCGACCGCAGGCACTCGGCGATCTTTTCGTCGGAGACGTGCTTGGTAAGACCGTCGCTGCAAAGGAGGTGGACCGTGTTCCAGGTGGCGGGCACCCGAGTGACCACGGGTGCAGTTTGCGATCCGCCGATGGAGCTGGAGAGGACGTTCGCGAGCGGGGTATTGCGCACCGCGGCCGCGAACACCCCGCTGTCGATCAGCTCCTGCGCCATCGTCTGATCGTGGGAGATCTGTGTGAGCCCGCCGTTCTTGTACTCGTAGTAACGCGAATCCCCAACCTGGAGGACGTAGGTCCACGGCCAGATGATGATCATGAGCGTGAGCGTCGTGGCCATTCCGGTGGAATCAGGATGTGACGCGCCGCGCTCGACGACCGCGCGGTGACACTTGAGCGCCGCCCTCTCGAGGTCGCGCACGAAACTCTCGTCGCTGCTGTCGTTATGGTAGTAGCAGCGCGCGCTCTCGTTGACGTACTGCGTCAGCTCCTCGACCGCGAGCTGGCTCGCCTGATCACCTTTCTGGCCGCCGCCGACACCGTCCGCAACCACGATGAGCGACGCGACGCGATCCTCGACTATCGGGAGCTGGTCGATCTCCGGCAAACTCGATTGACGAAGCTTGAATCGCTGTCGGAGCGAGCCGAGGAGGAAGTGGTCCTGATTGGTGGGCCGCACCTTGCCCCTGTGGGTGATGCCGAAGGCGTCGAGCTCATCGTCGCGGGGTTTGCGCTCTGGCATCTCGGTACGTTGGGATGATATGGCTCGCGGCGCCAGAGGGATTCTGTTAAGCGCAACGCACGCGATCCGAGATGTCAGAGGCATAGATCTTCAGATCTCGGACAACTGCGCTTAGACCGCCCTCGGTGGATGAAAGCACAAGCATTTGTTTGGCGTTTTATTCCGCGCGACGAACGGTCCCAGAGTTTTCCGTCTCGGATCTATCCTCTAGGCCTCTGACATCTCGCATCGCGTGCTTTGATGTGCTTTTCCCCGAGGCTCCTTCCCTCCTTTCGCTTCGCGGGCTATAAATGTTCCCATGCTATCCTCCCCCTGGTCCCGCATCATTCTCGCGGCGGCTATCCCGCTGCTCGGCGCGTGCACCGGCTCAGCCGAGAAGCGCAGCTCCGAGAAGTCTGCCTCGTCAAAGACCCCCGCGTGGCTCGCCGAGCGAGGGCGGCAGGAAGCCGATCTCGCGAGCAAATCTCCCGTCGTCCACGACTTCAAGTTCACCGACCAAAGGGAGCAGAGCGGCATCACCTTCCAGAACCGCGTTGTCGACGATGCCGGGAAGGACTACAAGCTCGCCCATTACGATCACGGTTCCGGGCTTTGCTCGGCCGACGTGGACGGCGATGGCCGGCCCGATCTCTACTTTGCGACGCAGCTCGGCACCAACGAGCTGTGGAAGAACCTCGGCAACGGTCGGTTCGCGGACATCACCAGCCAGGCGGGGCTCGCGATGCCCGATGCGATTGCGGTCGGATGCTCCTTCGCCGACATCGACAACGATGGCGATCCCGATCTGTTCGTGACCACCGTCCGTCATGGCAATCGACTCTTCGAGAATACCGGCAACGGAACCTTCCGCGATATCACGGCGCAGGCTGGAGTCGGGTACGTCGGGCATTCTTCGGGGGCGGTGTTCTTCGACTACGACGGCGACGGGCTGCTCGATCTCTTTCTGACGAATGTCGGCGTATACACCACCAACGAGCGCGGACCCGGCGGGTATTTCGTCGGAATAGCCGATGCATTCATGGGGCACCTTCATCCCGAGCGCGCCGAGGCGAGCATCCTGTACCACAATCTCGGCGGGAATCGGTTCAAGGATGTCTCGCAGCAGACGGGATTGGTGGACAAGAGCTGGAGTGGGGATGCCACCGCGCTCGACATCAACGAGGACGGATTTCCAGATCTCTACATCCTCGACATGCAGGGCGGCGATCACCTCTGGCTCAACGAGGGGGGAAAACGTTTTCGCGATGCGACCGCGAAATATTTCCCCAAGAGACCGTGGGGTTCGATGGGCGTGAAGGCTTTCGATTTCGACGGCGATGGCCGGCTCGACATCTTCGTCACGAGCATGCACCCCGACATGTGGGTCAACGTCGCGCCCGGTGACTGGGCAGCAGAGACTCGCAAGGCGGACTCGGCGACAGTCGCGGCGGGAATGATTCCCGGAGGAAAGGCCGGGTACATATTCGGCAACGAGCTCTTCGCGAATCGCGGCGGCGGAAACTTCTCTGAAGTGTCCGACTCGCTCGGCGTCGAGACGTACTGGCCGTGGGGTCCGAGCGTGGAGGATCTCAACGCCGACGGCTGGGACGACATCTTCATCGCGGCCGGGATGAATTTTCCGTTTCGCTACTCGATCAATTCCGTGCTGCTGAACGAGGCGGGCCGTCATTTCTTGCCGAGTGAGTTCGTGGTGGGCGTAGAGCCGCGGGCGAACGGCGCGATGCAGCAGGTGTGGTACACCCTCGACTGCGGCGGAATGGACGCATTCAACCCGACGTGTGCGGCGTGCGCAAAGCCCGAGTCGCCCGTGATGGGATGCACGATCGATAGCGGGAAACATCTCACGATGATGGGAGCGCTCGGCACCCGCTCGTCGATCGTGCTCGATCTCGATGGCGATGGGGACACCGACATCGTGACGAACGAATTCAACGGCAAGCCGCAGGTTCTCGTGAGTGATCTAGCGCAGCGACATCACGTCAACTTTCTGAAGGTTCGACTCCGCGGCACGCGCTCGAACCGTGAGGGAATCGGCGCGCAGGTGACCGTGGTGCTGCCGGACGGCAGGCGGATTCTCAAACCCATGGACGGAAAATCGGGATATCTGTCGCAGAGCGACCTTCCGCTCTACTTCGGGCTCGGCGGCGCGGACAATGCAAAATCGATCGAAATCGCGTGGCCATCG
This sequence comes from Gemmatimonadaceae bacterium, assembly GCA_036502385.1. Lineage (GTDB taxonomy): Bacteria > Gemmatimonadota > Gemmatimonadetes > Gemmatimonadales > Gemmatimonadaceae > UBA4720. The sequence goes on along the minus strand of DASXYR010000351.1, from coordinate 8,796 downwards.
GGTCGGCACCAGACTCTGGCCGGACCGATCAAGTCAGGCCAGCTCGTGGAGATCGAGGAGAAGTAAGAGAGGATTGTTCCGTTGATCGTTGAAATGAATAACTACGCCTGATGCTTCGTTTAACTCTCGCCGCGCTTCATCTCTTTGCGCTCGCCTTTGGGCCGGCGTCGGTGTATGTGCGGGGCCGCGCGCTGTCGGAGCGCCCTCTCACAATCGCTTCCGTCAGTCGGGCGTTCGTCGCGGACAGCTGGTGGGGTGCGGCGGCGGGTCTATGGATCATCACTGGTCTCTGGCGACTGCTCGAGGGGACCGAGAAAGAAACCGGCTACTATTTCGGGAACCGCTTCTTCATGGCGAAGATGTCGATCCTCGTGGTGATCCTCGTGCTCGAGATCCGGCCGATGATCATCCTGATCCGGTGGCGTAAAGCGTTGAAGAAATCGGCAGAGGCCTGGAGTCCCGACGAGCGCGCGGCGGCGTGGATCACGAAGACGAGCTACATCCAGGTGGCGCTCGTTCTGTTGATGGTCGTCGCGGCGGTGGCGATGGCGCGCTGGTACGGGTTGAGGTGAAAATGAAATCTTCTGATCCTCGCGCGGTGTTTCTTCTCGCCACGCTGAAGCACAAGCGCGGCGGCGGAGAGTTCTCACACACGGAGACTCTTTGTGAGCTGGTCGTCGAGAATCTGCGCGAGAACGGCGTGCGATCGGAGATCGTGAGGCTCGTGGAGTACGGCATCCCCCCGGGTACAAAGAGCAATATGGGGAAGGGCGATGATTGGCCGGTGATTCTGAAGAAAGTTCTGGCGGCCGACATCCTCGTGTTCGCTACGCCGATCTGGTGGGGGAATCACTCGTCGCTGATGCAGCGCGCAATCGAGCGGCTGGACGAGCTGCACAACGAGCTTCGCGATACGGGGAAGTCGCGGCTGACCAACAAGGTCGGTGGGATCGTGATCACGGGAGAGGAGGACGGCGAGCAGCACATCACCGGCAGCATCTCGAATTTCATGCTGTCGATTGGAGTCACGCTGCCGCCCATGTGCGCGGTCTCTTACCAGGGCGCGTACACCAGGGCGACGAAGAAATCGCTCGCCCGGAAATTTCGCGAAGAGAAAGCCACGGCGTCGGCGGCGGCAAGCATGGCGCGGAATCTGGCCTTCTTTGCGCGGCTGCTCGCGGAGAACAACATCCCGGAGGGGAAGAACGGCTAGCGGCTTTGGTACGTCGCGCGGTTTTGGATTCTTAGCCGGTCAGTTGGGCGAGGGTATCCGACTCCGGGCTGCTAGCTCGCTTACACGCATCGAGCCTCTGTCAGCCCACTCGCGGCTTGCGCTCGCGAGCGGGCACCCAGCCAGAGTCTCTTGCTACGCGAGCACACCGCCCTGCGCGGACACCCTCTCCCGCCTTCCCATCAGGTCTGTAACTGCGCGCTCACGCTCAGCCTCACGCGCGGCAGCGCGCCGAGCGTAGCTCGGCATCCCCGCGCAAACTTGCCGCTCCCGCCGACTCACGCGCACGCGCCAACGACTTCGCGCTTTCGAGGGATGATTGCGGGCGTCGGCCAACGACGTGCGCGTCTTGTAGATCTCGACCGAGGGAGGTGAGGGGTGTCGTCGCAGGCGCTTTCCAAAACGAGCGCGAGGAGGAGACCCGCGACTGAGCGAAGCGAAGGAGCGTTGTTAGGGGCTCCGACCAAGCGAGTGTAGCGCCGAAGACGACACCCCTCGCCGACCCCGCGCGTTGCATCGTCCGAAGACGCGCACCACGATGCCTACGAGCAAATCTGGCGTTATCCGGAAGGGACGTATCACTACCGGGACGTTCAGGTTCGCCCGTGAGCGACGGCGATTGAAGTCGCTCCCGTGGCCTCGAACCACAGATGCGTCGGAGTTTTCACGACGCGCAGGATGACACCTTCGCAGCTCGGGCAACGGGCGACCATTCCCATTCCGTGCGCGTAAACGAGCAGGGTGCCGATCGCCTGCGTTGCATTGCATCCGGCGCAGCGGGCGCGCGCAGATGTGAGATCGGGGGTGAACAGCTCGCTCAGCATTCCGGCCGCGGCGTTGCCATCGACACGCAGCGCATCCGCGAGCGGCTTCCGGGCTTTGCTCGATTTGCTCTGATTTCCCTTCATCTAAAGCTCCTGTGATCGATACTCAACTGCGAGGTCATATAGTAATCTTCAATCACGCGGTGCCGCCGGTCGGGCCGAAGCGCTCCGTCTTCACGAATGCCGGCTGGTGTCCAAGCTCCACCAGCGATTCCGCTGCGCTTTCAACCAACGGCGTCGGACCGCAGACGAAAATCTGCGGCTTCTCCGTCGCCGGCCACGCGACCTCGGCGAGCATCATCCGGTCGATTCTGCGCGTGAAACCCTTCCATCCGTCGGGCGCGGCACGCGTCAACGTGTGCACCACCTCGAGCGTTTCATCCCCTTTTGTCAGTTCTGCCAACTCGTCGCGATAGATCACCTCATCCCAGCCTCGCGATGAATACAGCAGTCGAGCAGGAACGCGGTGTCGCGCTTCGGCACCAGATTTCGCGAGCGCGGCATCGCGATGGCGCAGCATCGCCATGAGTGGCACGATCCCGGATCCCCCCGCCACGAGCAGCAGTGGTCCGCCCAGCGAGACATCCCAGACGAAGTATCCACCGATTGGACCGCGAATCTCAACCTGATCGCCCCCTCGGAGCTCGTCGACGAGATACGGCGACACTTCGCCGTCCTCGAGCCGCTCGATCGTCAGCGCTAAACGGGAATCCTCCGGGGGTGACGCAATCGAATAACTCCGCTCCGTCTGGTATCCGTCCTCGGCCGTAAGCCGTACGTCGACGTGCTGCCCCGCGCGGTGTCCGGGCCATCCGGGGACATCCAGAAAAAGCGTACGTGCTCTTTTCGTCTCCGATACGACTTCTCTGACGGTGGCGACGCGCCAGACGATCCGCGGCGTGGCGGCGGTGGCGCTCACTCGTCGCCGCTGTAGCGCTGCTCGCGCCAGGGGTCGCCGTAGTTGTGGTAGCCGAGCTGCTCCCAGAACCCCGGAGCGTCGTTCTCCGTCATGCGGAGCTCGCGCACCCATTTCGCGCTCTTCCAGAAATAGAGGTGCGGCACGAGCAGTCGGGCCGGGCCGCCGTGCTCGGGATCGAGCGGCGCGCCGCCATATGAGAATGCGATCCATCCCTTCCCGCCCATGAGATCGGCAAGCGGTACGTTGGTCGTGTAGCCACCGTCGCACCTCGCCATCACGTACGGCGACGGCTCCACTCCCTGCGCCGCGGCGGCCGAGAGAATCGCGTCGATCGAGATTCCCTCCCAATCGGTCCCGAACTTGGACCACTTGGTGACGCAGTGGATATCGGTCTTGATCGTTTCGTGTGGGAGCGCGAGAAACTCGTTCCACGTCCAGCGCGCCGATTTGCCATTCGCGCCGCGCAGCGTGAAGTCCCATTTGTCGAGCGCCACTCGCGGCGTCGGCCCAGCCGAGAGGACCGGAAAATCCCGCGTCTCGTACTGGCCGGGCGGAAGTCTCGATTCTTTGTCGGCGGATGGGCGACGCCCTCGAAATCCTCGTGAGACTGGTGTCATATGATTGGTTCCTCGACGCTGCGAACTTCGTCCAGGTCCAGGTCACTGAGGACTTTCCGAAACGCTTCATCGCCGATGACCTCTTCGTCGCGAAGGCGCGCTACCGCCTCGCGCGACGCCTCTCGAACCTGCTGTTCTGCGTCTCTGATGGAATCCTCCAGCGTGAGACCGCTGTGGCCATCGGCGTGGACGGCTTCGTCGATGTCGAGCCTCGTGCGCTGACTGATGGCTTCGCGCATCTGGGCGAGAACATTCGCGGGAATATGTCCCTGCGTGCCGATCTCGTCGAGAGTCTTGAGTGCCGCCTGCTCCGCCTCGAGGCGCGCGCGCCGCTCCTCAGTCTCCGCTGAATCACCGCGCGGCAGAGCGAAGCGCTTGATGAGTGGACGAAGCGTAAATCCCTGCACGAGCAGCGTCACGAGAATCACTCCGAACGCAATCGTTACAACCGTTTCGCGCGCGGGGAATGGAGCACCCGATACAGTCTGGTTGGGCACCGCAAGAGCCATCACCAACGTGTCACCGCCGCGCAGTCCTGCCCAGCCAAGGATGACGAGCGCCCGCCACGATGGATAGGGATCCCGGGCACGAAGGGCTGGACTCAACGCTCTGGGTATGTAGGCGGTCGGAAAAAGCCATAGCACCCTGGTTCCCGTGACCGTTGCCCCAATCACGACGACGGCGACTATGAACCCGATGGTATCCCCGCGCAGGGATTCGGGAATGAGCCGACCGATCTGCAAACCGATCAGCGTGAAGACTAGGGCGGCAATGGCGAACGTCGCCGTGTCCCACACGACGTTCGATCGCACCCGCGCGCGCGCGGATTCGGTGCGCAGCGGCAAACGCGAAGCGAGGAAGCCTGCCGCGACCACCGCCAATACTCCGGACGCCTTCACGGATTCCGCGAGGAGATACGCCGCAAACGGTGTCGCGAGCGAGAGTGTGCTCACCGCGATCGGATCGGTAACGTGCTGACGGAGCTGCTTGAACACCCAGCCGACGGCGAGTCCAATGACGAGGCCGCCAAGCGCGATCGCCACGAACGCGCCCGCCGCCCACGCCAGCGAGAACGTCCCGATCGTGGCCGCGGTCACCGCCATGCGATAGGACACGAAAGCAGCTGTGTCGTTGAGAAGAGTTTCTCCTTCCAGGATAGTGACGAGCCGCGTTGGCAAGCCGAGCCGACGCACGATCTGGGTGGTGACATCGGCATCGGATGGCGCGAGGATGGCGCCGAGCACGAACGCTGCTTCCCACGGGATTCGCGGAGCGACGAGATGGGCGACGACAGCGACGGTCGCGATCGTCACGAGTACCAGTACTACCGCCAGAAGAAGGATCGGCCGCAGGTTGCGCCGAGTGTCACGGAACGAGCTCGTCGAAGAGGCGCGGTAGAGGAGCGGAGGGACGAACAGCACGAACGTCAGCTCCGGATTGAACGGCACCGTCGGGAAGATCGGTAGCATCGAGAGGAGGATGCCCCCGAACACCTGCACGATCGCCAGCGGGGCATCGAGTCGGCGAGCCACCGGCTGGAGTAGGGTGGCCACGAAGGCCAAGCCGATGATGATCTCGAATTCGGTCATGCCCGGTGCCCGGTACCCGCTACCCGGTGCAGGTAGTCTTCAAATTGTAGTTGAACCGGCCTGGGCCGCGTCTCGGAGCCTGGAAAGGAACGCGTCCTGGTTGGCCCACGACCCGTCGTAGCGCTCCCCATTTATGAAGAAAGAGGGCGTCCCGTTCACTCCGCTTTTCACGCCGCTACGGAAATCCTCGCGCACGTGCTTCTCGTAAATCCCCGCGTCGAGCTCGCGCGCCAATCGGGCCGCGTCGATGCCGATCGATTTGGCGTAGCCCACGATGTCGTCTCGCTCGAGCGCGTCCTGGTGCTCGAAGAGCGTGTCGTGCATCTCCCAGAATTTTCCCTGCGCGCCCGCCGCCTCGGCCGCCTGTGCAGCGAGGCGCGCGTGTGGATGCGCCTCGTTGAGCGGGAAGTTACGGAAGATGAACCGCAGCTGTTTCCCGAGCGCGGCCTGCAACTTCTGCACGATCGGATGCGCCATCCCGCAGTATGGACATTCATAGTCCCCGTACTCGACGAGTGTGACCGGTGCGTCATCCGGACCCGCGGCGTGATCGCGCTCGCTCACTGGCGGAGTCAGCGCTGCACCACTCATGGGCGCGCTTCCTCGCTCTCGTTACGGACAGATTTCGATTCAGTCGATGCGGACTTGCCGGCCAGCGATTCGAGCGCGTCGAGGATGCCGTCGGCGCCGGGGTTCACGTCAATCGGAGAGAGAAAGCTCCAGCGAATGATTCCGTCGCCGTCGAGCACGAAGAGCGCGCGCTCACTGATGCCGTCCTTCTCGCGATATGCGCCGTACGCGCGTGAGACCGCGCCTTTCGGCTCGAAGTCGGCCAATAGAGGAAAGTGCAGATTGCGCTCACGAGCGAACGCCGCGTGGCACCAGACGCCATCCACGGAAATCCCGATCAGCTCGGCGCCGTACTCGCGAAAATCAGGAAGAATCTCGTTATACAGCGCCACCTGATCGCCGCAGACGGGACTCCAGTCGGCCGGATAAAATACGAGGATGACAGGACGTCCCCGGAGATCGCTGAGCTTGAGGACTTTGTCAGGAGCGGCATCGAGCGCGAAATCGGGAGCGCGCGTGCCGGAGGGAAGAATCGTCGCCGTACCTTGAACCGAGCTCGAGTCCGCCATTTTGTGCCTCCGCCGGGATACTGCATCTTACTCAGTCCGGGCAGCCGACTCAACCGATGTCGGTCTTTCTTGCGGGAATGCCGATGGGTCAGATGTACTTCATCCAGCCCGCGGGATTCGTGGCCTTCCTTCGCGCGTACCAACGGCAAGGCCAGTACAAAATTGCAATCACGATGACGAACACCGCATAGAGAAGCCACAGGGACCAGGTGTATCCCGGCGGCGGCGGCGGGCTCATCATCGGGTGATTCCCGAAGAGCCAATGATTTACTGTCCCGCCGCGCGCGCCGGAAATGAGTACTGCCGCGAGATGGATGGCCGGGATGTGCAGCAGATAGTAGAAGAGCGGCACCTTACCGAAGACCGCGATGACCTCCCCGATCTTTCCTCGCGCGCGCTCAGCCAGCGGCATCAGGAGAATCGCCGGGCCGAGTGTCATGAGAAGGAAATCGAGCGACGCCGGGTACTTGGTGGTGTTGATGAAACGGAATGCCGTCGGGGCTTGGGACTCTCCCGCCAGATGCCAGTGGCGCGGATCGCCGTACGCGTCGACCCAGCGGAGCATGAGAAAAAGAACGATGGCCGATACTCCGATCGCGACGCAGATCCGGTCGCGCCGCTTTGGCTCGAACGTCAAGACCACGCCGAAGGCGTAGCCCGCCGCCATCACACCGATCCACGGGAATATCGAGTAGAGCACGGCGAGCGTCGGCCCGTTTTGCCCGAGCTGAATGAATCCGCCGAAGTATAGAATCTGCCAAAGCCACGCGAGCGAGCCTTGGGAGAGCTGCTCGGTCGTGGATGCCGGCAGCAGATCCATCATGTTGTGGAGGAAGATCACCCCGATACCAAACGCGGCGATTCCCGCTGTCGGCAGCCAGATGATCGCGGCGAGCAGCACCATGCACCACCCCAGCATCCAGATGACGCCCGCGAGAAGGTACTGACCGAAATTGAAGTTGAACGTCCAGAATACGCGGATGACGACGAGCTCGAGCAGGACGAGGATCAGGCCGCGGGTGACGAGGTACTTCGAGAGCGCGCTCCTGCTGCCGAGTCGTTGACCAAGGAAGTAAGCCGAGGTGCCGGAGAGAAAGGCAAAGGCGGGGGCGACGAAGTTGGTAATCCAGCGGGTGAAGAACACGCCGGGCCGCGGCCCGCCAGCTGGGACGCCGGCGTAGACGCGGACGTGATCGATCGCCATCAGGATCATTGCGACGCCGCGGGTTACGTCGATCGAGTGGATACGCCGGGAGGCTGGCATTTTGGGCGGTCCCCTAGACTAGGTTTTTAACGGCAACTGCACGGGATGCGAGCTTTCAGAGGCACAGTGTTCAGTTTTCAGTTGAAAAACTCACCGACGTTCCAATTCGCTGAACAGGGACAACCCAGCGCTTTGCTCCTTACGCCACAGCGGTGCGTCAGCGCGTAGTGACTGACAACTAACATCTACCCCTCTGGCAGCCCGCATCCCGTTCCGTTGCAGTTTTTGTCTGCGCTTATGTCCCTAGTCCAGCGAGAACTCCGCGCATGTACGCGAATGACTGCTGCATCCCCGGCATCGGATTGTCCGGCTCGATTTCGTATTCCAGATTGACGTAGCCAGCGTACTTCATCTTCTCCAGCTGTCGGAAGATTTCCGCAGTCGGCATCTTCCCCTCGCCAACGGTGCACTGGCTCTCGGCGACTTTGAGATCGCGCAGATCTTTGGCGTGCATGTCCAGCAAGCGTGGGCCCGCGTCGGCCGTCGCGCGCACCACGTCGGTGCCGGTGCGCGCGGTGTGGCCCCAGTCGATACACAATCCAATCCGCGGGTCCATCCCTTTTACCGCCTTCAATACATCGTACGGCGACGGGAAGTCCGGATCCTCCGGGCCGTGGTTGTGGATCGCAACCTTTATATCGTACTGCTTCGCGAACTTCTCGACGCGCGGGAGGGTCCCTGCCTTGCAAGTGCTCACCATCAGCGGCATCCCGGCGGCCTTTGCGTAGTCGAAGTATTTGCGCACGCCGTCATCGGTGTCGGTTTCGAAGGTGATCATTCCGCCACCGACGAGCTCGAGTCCAGCCGCCGCGAGCTGCTGACGCGCAAGCGCGATCTCCGCGGGCGAGGCATCGTACGGCAGGTGCATCGACTTGAAGTTGATGTACCGGACGCCGAGCGATTTCGTCATCTCGATCGCCTTGTCGCGCGGAAAGTTCCGCAGCGAGTAGCTGGCGACGCCGAGCTTTATTCCCGGCTTCTGCGCGCTTCTATAGATGTGCTTACTGCGATCGACGGCGAATGCCTCGCTGGTCGCGCCGGATTCGAGGATCGTCGCCCCGACTGCGCCGAGCGCGGCAAGCTTGAGGAAGTCTCGGCGCGGCACGCTCATACTACGGGCTTCCAACGCGGGTCGTACTCCCGTGACCAGCGTGCGGCCGCGTCGGCGTCGCCGACGATGTGCCCGTTCTTCGGATCGGTAGTGAGCTTCCGT
>DASXYR010000350.1:0-1666 GCA_036502385.1 Gemmatimonadaceae bacterium | reverse complement strand
ATGGAAGTAGTAAAGGTCGATGTGATCGCGGCGCAGGTTGATGAGCGATTGTTCGCACTGGTGCCGAATGTGCCGCGGCTCGTAGGCGTGCTCAGCGGTGCCCGGAAAATGGCCGACCTTGGTGGCAATGATCAGCTTCTCGGTTCGCGCACCCAGCAAACGCGCGAGCATTCGCTCCGCGCGGCCGTTGCCGTAGACGTCGGCATTGTCGAAGTGATTCACGCCGCGCTCGATGGCAAAGTCGATGGCCCGCGCGACCTCGTTCTCGTCGACGTTCGCCCAGCCGTTGGCGTATCCGTCGACCCAGTTGAGCCCGCCCATGGTCCAGCAGCCGAGACTGATTTCCGAGACCTTGATTCCGCTCTGCCCAAGCTCACGATAGCGCATGATGCCCGCTGCCTACCTGGGTAATGCCCCGGCCGCAACCTTAGGAGAACGGTGGCGCGAAGCGCGACCTGCGCAGCGTGACGGCGCGGTAGGCACGCTACGGGGACGCGGCGGGGAAAAGCTCACGCTTTACCCCCCGCGGAGCTGGGCCAGCATCACGTGCGCGGTCGTCAGGTAGATGAAGAGGCCCGAGGCGTCGACCAGCGTCGTGATGAGCGGCCCGGAGATGACCGTGGGATCGATGCCGACTTTCATGGCGCCCAGTGGGATCAGCGCGCCCACGGTATTGGCCCAGGTGCAGACAACGAGCACCGTCACACCGACGCATGCCGCCAAGTCGTAACCCACGCCCCAAAGAAGCGCGCGGCCAAAGGCGATGCCGCCCAGCAATACGCCCAGTGCGAGGCCACCGGTCATCTCTTTCGCTAAAACGCGCAACGCGTCACGTAGCCGAATTTCGCCGAGCGCCAAGGCCCGGATGATGGTGGACACCGTCTGAGAGCCCGCGTTGCCGCCCGTCCCGATGAGCAGCGGAATGAAGAAGGAAAGGGCCACCACCTTGGCCAGCTCATCTTCGAAATGGCGCAGCACCGTGCCGGTCGCGGTCTCGGCCACGAATAGAAGCACTAGCCAGGTGATGCGACTGCGAACCACCTGAAAAAGCGGCGTTTGAAAATACGGCAGACGCGCGGCAATCTCGCCGACGACGCCGCCTTGGTTCAAGAGACCCGCGCCGATCTTGGACAGCGCGGCGTCCAGCAGATCGTCGACCCGCACCGCGCCCACCAGCCGCCCGGCTTTGTCGATGACCGGCAGTGAGAGAAAATCATGGGTCTGGATGATCTCCGCCGCATCGCCGCGCTCGGTCTCTTCGTCGAGCGAGATCGGGTTGGGAGTCATCAGGCTGGCGATCGGCGTTTTGGGATCCTTCACCGCCAGCTCCCGCAGCGCGACGACTCCGACCAGCTTGCCGGCAGCGTCGACGACATAGCAATTCTGCGCCACCTCGATGCCGGAATCCTCGGCTCGCAGCCGCGCCAATGCGTCTTCGACGTTGGCTGAGACTTCGCCGCGCCACACCTTGGGCGTCATCAATCGGGCTACCGCGGTTTCGCCGAACGAGAGAATGCGCTCGACCTTTTTCCTGTCCTCGGGGTCCAGCGCGCCTTCGATCTTCGCGCGATCCTCGCTGCTCATCACGCCGAGAATCGACACCTGATGATCGGTGGGCATGAAGTCGAGGACCCTGGCCACCCGCGCCGGCTGACACGAACCGAGC
>DASXYR010000349.1:0-1507 GCA_036502385.1 Gemmatimonadaceae bacterium | reverse complement strand
GCTGCTTCGCGACAGCAATGTCAACCTCGAAGCCACCGTCGATGAGCGCACCGCCGATCTGCGCGAAGCCAATGACGAGATCCAGCGTTTCGCCTATATCGTCAGCCACGACCTGCGCTCGCCGTTGGTGAACATCATGGGCTTCACCAGCGAACTGGAAGAATTGCGCGGCGATATTTTCCGGCGGATCGCCGCATTGGCGAAGGTCGCACCGGAAACGGTGCCCGCGCTTGCGCGCGAGGTCGAGGTCGAGCTCGACGGTAAGGACCGACAGCTATCCGACGATTTTTCCGAGGCGCTCGGCTTCATCAAGTCGTCGATCGCCAAGATGGACCGGCTGATCTCGGCGATCCTCAATCTCACGCGCGAAGGCAGGCGGCGGTTCGAGCCGGTTCGCATCGACACGAGCGAGCTCATTCAGGGCGTGGTCAAGACGCTGGCCCACCAGGCTGATGAGGCCAAGTCGGACATCCGGATCGCGCCACTGCCGCCCATCGTCAGCGACCGCCTGGCGTTGGAGCAGATCTTCTCCAACCTGATCGACAATGCGATCAAATACCTCAGGCCCGGAGTTCCCGGCGAGATCGCCGTCCGCGGGCGGACCAAGCTGGGCTTTGCGGTGTTCGAGGTTTCCGACAACGGGCGGGGCATCGATCCCAAGGACCATCAGCGCATTTTCGAGTTGTTCCGCCGCGCGGGAACTCAGGACAAGCCCGGACAGGGCATTGGGCTCGCGCACGTACGGACGCTGGTACGCAGGCTCGGTGGAACAATGTCGGTCGCATCGGAACTTAATCAAGGAACGACGTTTACCGTCACCCTGCCCATGGCCTGGCCAGCCACACCCCGGAACACCGATTCATGAGCGCAACGACGCCAGTTACCATCATCATGATCGAAGACGACGAGGGCCATGCCCGCCTGATCGAGCGGAACATCCGCCGTTCCGGCGTCAATAATGAGATCGTGCCGTTCAGCAACGGTACAGACGCCGTCAGATACATGTTTGGCGGTGACGGGACGGGGCTGGCCCACAACGGACGTTCGCTCTTGATCCTGCTCGACCTCAATTTACCCGACATGAGCGGCATCGACATCCTGCGGCGGATCAAGGAGAGCAAGCACCTGAAAGCCGCGCCGGTCGTCGTGCTAACCACCACCGACGACTGTGACGAGATCAAGCGATGTTATGAATTCGGCTGCAATGTGTACGTCACAAAGCCGGTGAACTACGAAAGTTTCGCCCACGCCATCCGTCAACTGGGGTTATTCTTCTCCGTCATCCAGGTACCGCCCGCCAACCCATGACTCTCCCAACACGGACGCTGCTTTATATCGATGACGACGAGGCGCTGGGCCGGCTGGTCGAGCGCCGCTTGGCGCGGCTTGGGTTCAAGGTTGTCCGTGCGTCGAGCGGCACGGAGGGGCTCAAGCGATTGGAACAAGGCGGTATCGACGCGGTCGCGCTCGACCAATCCATGCCGGGCCTGGACGGGCTGGAGACGCT
>DASXYR010000348.1:0-1815 GCA_036502385.1 Gemmatimonadaceae bacterium | reverse complement strand
CGTGGCTTCGACAAGATCGCCCACACGTATTTGAGGGATGCCCGTTACTGCTATCTCCGTTGGGGGGCCGATGGCAAGGTGCGGCAACTCGACGAGATGTATCCCCACCTGAGGGCGGAAGAGCCCGCGCCCGGCCCGACGAGCACGATCGCGACGCCGGTCGAGCGCCTCGATCTCGCGACCGTGATCAGGGTGTCGCAGGCCGTCTCGGGAGAGATGGTGCTGGAGAAACTGATCGACACACTCATGCGCACCGCGATTGAGCAGGCGGGCGCCGAGCGTGGCCTGTTGATCCTGTCGAGAGGGGCCGAAACGCGGATCGAGGCGGAAGCGACGACCTCCAGCGATACGGTTCAGGTGGAGCTTCGCGATGCGCCCGCAACCGCCTGCGTGCTGCCGGAAACCGTCCTGCACTATGTCCTGCGCACCCGGGAGAGCGTCATTCTCGATGATGCCGCGACGCAGCCCTCGTTTGCTGCCGACCCGTACATCCGCCAGCGCCAAGCGCGTTCCATTCTCTGCCTGCCCCTGATCAATCAGGGCAAGCTCATCGGCGTCCTCTACCTCGAGAACAACCTGACCCCGCGGGCCTTCGCGCCAGCGCAAATCGCGGTGCTCAAGCTGCTGGCCTCGCAGGCGGCGATCTCGCTCGAGAACACCCGACTGTACCGGGACCTCGAACAACGCGAAGCCAAGATCCGGGGGTTGGTCGACGCCAACATCATCGGCATTGGCGTCGTAGGGCGCGACCGTCGGATGATCGAAGCCAATGACGCATATCTGCGCATGCTAGGGTATGATCGCGACGATCTCGTCTCCGGGCGGATCCGCTGGACGGACATGACGCCGTCGGAATGGCGCGAGCGCTCGGCGCAGGCTCAGTCAGAACTCTGGGAGACGGGCGTCGTCCAGCCATTCGAGAAAGAGTATTTCCGGAAGGACGGCAGCCGCTTGCCCGTGCTGATTGGCGCAGCGGTCATCGAGGGAACTGACCACCAAACCGTGTTCGTGGTCGACCTGACGGAGCGCAAGCGCGCGGATCAGACGCTGCGTGAACGTGAAGCCAAAATACGCGGGCTGTTCGACGCGAACATCATCGGAATCTTCATCGCGAATGTCGAAGACCAGGTTCTCGAGGCCAACGATGCGTTTCTCCACATGCTGGGATACGACCATGAGGATCTCGCGGCCGGCCGTATCCACCGGAGGAGGATGACGCCCCCGGAATGGCAAGGCCAATTCGTACGGGTGCGGGCGGAGCAAGACGCGTTTGGGACGGTTCAACCCTTCGAGAAAGAGTACTTCAGGAAAGACGGCAGCCGCATTCCCGTGCTGATCGGCGTGGCGACGCTCGAACGCGATCGTGTCGTCGCTTTCGTCCTCGATTTGACCGAGCAGAAGCGCGCGGAAGCCGAAGCGCGGCAGAGTGAGCAGCGATACCGCGAGGTGGAGATGGCGCTGGCGCACGCGAACCGCGTTGCGACAATAGGGCAGCTCACCGCCTCGATCGCCCATGAAGTGAACCAGCCCCTCGCCGCGGCTGTCACCAATGCCCAAGCCGGTCTGCGCTGGCTGAGCGCGCAGCCGCCAGATCTCGAGGAAGCCAGGCAGGCGTTTCGTAATATCCAGGAGAACGGAAAACGAGCGGGCGAGGTCATCGGTCGGATCCGTGCGCTGATCAAGAAATCGCCGCCACGAAAGGACGGCATTGCGATCAACGACGCGATCCTCGAGGTCGTCGCCCTGACCGGTGGCGAAGCAGTGAAGAACGGCGTCTCTGTGCGGACGGAACTCGCAGAGGGCTTGCCGCTCATT
>DASXYR010000347.1:0-2626 GCA_036502385.1 Gemmatimonadaceae bacterium | reverse complement strand
AACCAGCCTGTGGATCAGGATTTTCGGTTCGATCCGCTGCGACGCCAGGCTCTTCCCTGTTTCAAGCGAACGTACGGCCTTCATCAGCGCTTCTTTGAAGGTGCGCCCAATCGCCATAGCCTCGCCCACCGACTTCATTTGCGGACCAAGGCTCTCATCCGCGCCAGGGAATTTCTCGAACTGCCACTTCGGAATCTTCACCACCACGTAATCGATCGTCGGCTCAAAGCAGGCCGGCGTCGCCTTCGTGATGTCGTTCTGCAACTCGTCCAGCGTGTAGCCCACCGCCAGCCGCGCCGCGATCTTCGCAATCGGGAACCCCGTCGCCTTCGAAGCCAGTGCCGAGCTCCGCGACACACGCGGGTTCATCTCGATCACGATCATCCGGCCGTTCTGCGGATTTACCGCGAACTGCACGTTGCTGCCGCCGGTTTCCACTCCGATCTCGCGAATACCAGCGATCGCCGCATCGCGCATGACCTGGTACTCGCGGTCGGTCAGCGTCTGCGCGGGAGCGACGGTAATGGAGTCGCCGGTGTGCACACCCATCGGATCGAAGTTCTCAATCGAGCAGATGATGATGACGTTGTCCTTGAGGTCACGCACCACCTCAAGCTCGTACTCCTTCCAGCCGAGCACGCTCTCTTCGATCAGGCACTCGTGTACCGGCGAGAGATCCAGCCCGCGCGACAGGATGTCCGTCATCTCCTCGCGGTTGTAAGCGATGCCGCCGCCGGAGCCGCCGAGCGTGAAGCTCGGACGGATGACGACCGGAAAGCCGATCTTGGCCGCGAACGCCAGGCCATCGCTGACATTACGCACAAGCTGCGACTTCGGCATGTCCAGGCCGATCTTGTTCATCGCATCCTTGAACAGCAGCCGGTCTTCGGCTTTTTTGATGGCCTCGAGCTTCGCGCCGATCAGCTCGACGTTGAACTTCTCCAGCACGCCGGAGTCAGCAAGGTCGACCGCGAGATTCAACGCTGTCTGTCCGCCAACGGTCGGCAGTACAGCAAACTTGCCGCCGCGGCCCTCCATCATCTCGGCCTCTACGCGGATGATCTCCTCGAGATATGCGGCCGTGAGCGGCTCAACGTAGGTGCGGTCGGCGAACTCGGGATCCGTCATGATCGAGGCCGGGTTCGAATTCACCAGCACGACCTCATAGCCCTCGGCCTTCAGCGCCTTGCACGCCTGCGTGCCGGAGTAGTCGAACTCGGCCGACTGGCCAATGACGATCGGCCCGGAGCCAATCACCAGAATCTTCGCAATGTCATTCCTGCGCGGCATTCGCTTGTTTCGTCTCCGTTTGGTTGCTGCACTTACGAAACGGCGCGGCCATTCGCCGCGCCATCGAGCCAAATCACTTCTTCCACTCTTCCATCATCTTCCTGAAATCGCGGAACAGATAATGCGAGTCGTGCGGCCCGGGGCTCGCTTCGGGGTGATACTGCACGCTGAACATCGGATCAGTCTTGTGCCGCAGGCCCGCAAGCGTCTGGTCGTTCAGGTTCGTGTGCGTGCGTTCGACATCGTCGGGCAGCGACTCCGGATCCACGTTGAAGTTGTGGTTCTGCGCCGTGATTTCGACCTTTCCGGTCTGGTGATTCATGATCGGATGGTTGCCGCCGTGGTGGCCGAACTTCAGCTTGTACGTCTTGCCGCCCAGCGCCAGCCCGAAGATCTGGTGCCCGAGGCAGATGCCGAAGATCGGCTTCTTGCCCTTGAGCTTCTGCACCGTCGCGATCGCATAATCCAGCGGCTCCGGGTCGCCGGGCCCGTTCGAGAAGAAGACCCCGTCGGGGTTCAGCGCAAGCGCCTCTTCCGCAGTGGTGGTTGCCGGGACTACTGTCACGCGGCAGTTCTCACGTGTCAACATCCGCAGAATGTTCTGCTTGATCCCGAAGTCGTACGCGACCACATGCAGCGGCTCGTGTTCCCCCGCGACTTTGTCCTCTCCCGGAAGCAGCGTATCCCCGGTAAGGTTGCGAGGCTCATTCGCGTCCCATTCGTAGACTCTCTTCGTCGTCACGACACTCGCGAGATCGGTGCCGTCCATCTTGCGAATCGACCGCGCTTTCGCGATCAACTCGTCCGGATTCAGGTTCTCGCCCGAGGCGATCACGCCGCGCATGACACCATGCGTGCGCAGATGCCGCACGATGGCGCGAGTGTCCACGTCCGCGATCACAGGGACGCCACTGCGCTCGAGATACTCGTCCGCCACTTCGGTCGAGCGCCAATTGGAACTTATGGGCGAGAACTCGCGCGTCACCAGGCCTTCAATGTATGGTCTTGACGCCTCAGCGTCGCTCGGCGTAGTCCCATAGTTGCCGATGTGTGGATTCGTGAGCACTACAATCTGCCCGGCATAGGACGGATCGGTAAAGATCTCCTGATACCCAGTGAGCGATGTGTTGAATACGACCTCGCCCGCCGCTTCGGCGCGCGCGCCAAATCCTTTGCCGCGGAAGATTCGACCATCTTCCAGCGCCAGAATCGCCTGAATTGCCCGCATGTGCCTACTCCTGTGGAATCCGGGAAGCGAGCCGTTTTCCTGTGAGTGCGCGCTGGAAAACCCGCTCGAGGAGTGGATTCAATCGATTCTAACAGCTTCGCCGCCCTT
>DASXYR010000346.1:0-10537 GCA_036502385.1 Gemmatimonadaceae bacterium | reverse complement strand
CGAGGCGCTGCAATCGCGTCCTGAGCTCCTCGGCGTTTCGCGGAGGCGGCTCATCGAGCTCGAGCGTGAGCTGCTCGCGACTACTCAGCGGCCACATACTCCGATCTCTTGAAGGATTTGTGGGGACCGTCCACGAAGGTATGCTGGTTCTTGGACCAGACGTGCGTCGTCACGTCGATGGTCTCGGTGCCAACTACGATCACGTTGACCGACGACGGCCTGCCGCCCCGCGATCTATTGGATACCGTCCCCGCTGTCGAGATCACCGTTCCCTTCCGCGTGTGCTCGATGAAGTGAACCGATTCCTGATGGTCGTGACCACAACACACCAAATCCACACCCATCTCCGCGAAAGAACCAAGAATCTTCTGCGTGTTCTTGAGTCCGTGCCGCTGGGAAAGCTCGCCGCGCACTGGATTGTGATGCATTACTATCACCCGCGCGTCTCCGCGGGGCGACTTTGCGAAGATGTCGTTGGCAAGATCGAGCTGTTTCTTGTGGATGTCGCCGATGATCGAGATGTCGCGCAGGTTCCAGGTCAGCGTGCGCATCGTGACGCCGTGAGCCGTGTTTATCCCGACGAACGTCGCGCCGGGCACGGTAAGCACCGGCTCGAGGTTCTTGTCGATGAACCTGCGGTAATTCTCGTAGACGCTCGGCTTGTGGCGGAAGCCAAGCGGCGCCTTCCACCACTTCACGTCATGGTTGCCCGGAACGACGATGACCTTGCTGACCTTCCGTGCGTCGCGGATGAATGCGGCGGCGCGCTGGAACTCGCCGGCCCTTGCTCGCTGCGAGAGATCGCCCGAGATCGCGACGACGTCGAACTTCTTCGTCTGGATTATCTGCTCGATGGCGTCGATCTGCTCGGGAACCGCTGGCCATCCGAAATGCAGATCCGAAACGTGGAAGACGGTGATCATCTCATCCGCCTCTCGAGAGCGGCGTGGTCAGGGCGCGACTACGAGATCGGCGAAACGCGCGGCGACGCTCGCGGTGAGCGCCGGCGAGAACGTGGTCATTGGGTCGCTCACCACCTCTCCAATCCATTTGATCTGCGCCAGACGGGAATCCATCATCACGAGCCGCAAAATCGCAACGCCTGTACCAGCGCCGCGACTCTCGAGCCGAAGCTCCACCGGCAGGATCGCATATCGAGATCCTTTCAACCCGACAAGCCCGCGCACCTGCGACGCGAGCGGGTCACGCACCGCCGCTTCGGGCAGCACCTTCCCGCGAAGCCACTCCGCCGAGAGAGAGCGGGCGTCCGTCATCAGGATGCTGTTCATCTTCGAGGCACGCTCGACGGCGCGCCCGAACGTCCACGCTTGCCCGAGGCCGCGGGCGGAGAATGCCGATTCGATCTGGTCGTCGAGCGTGGCGAGAAGTGCCGCGCGATCCGGGACCTGCTGCTGCCAGCCGAGGCTGTCGCGGACGGCCAAATACTGGACGGGAAGAACGAGAATCTGGAGACCTGCCATCCGCTCGAGCGGGCGCAGCACGACGGGAGATGCGGGCGTCTCAGGGGGCTTGGACGCGCACGCCGTCAGAATCGCGGCAGTCATTGTGAGGAGAATTGCTCGCACTGTCCCTCGGCTCGGATTGCGGGAAAGTTAACGCATACTCAATTTCATCGCCTGTATGGATGACAGCTTGATGCAGAAGATGCTGAAGATCGTTCTCTGGTCCGGAGTAGCGGCGCTTGGCGCCGTGAGCTTCGGCTGGCTTGCGTTGTCGCGCGGCGAGCCCGTCAATGCCGCGTGGCTTCTGGTCGCGGCGTTGTGCACGTACGCAGTGTCGTACCGGTTCTATAGTCGGTTTATCGCCAGCCGGATTTTTGCGCTCGATCCCGCGCGGCCCACTCCAGCGGTACGGCTGAACGACGGCAGGGACTTCATGCCGACAAACCGGTGGATCGTCTTCGGGCACCATTTCGCGGCGATCGCGGGACCGGGGCCGCTGGTCGGGCCGACTCTCGCCGCGCAGTTCGGCTTTCTCCCGGGAGCGCTCTGGATCATCGTCGGTGTCGCGATCGGCGGAGCGGTTCAGGACTTCGTGATCCTCTGCGCTTCGGTACGGCGTGACGGCAAATCGCTGGGTCAGATGGCGAAGGAAGAGATCGGGCCCGTCGCCGGATACACCGCGCTCGTTGCCGTGCTCGGCATCATGATCGTATTGATCGCGGTCCTCGCACTTGTGGTCGTCAACGCGTTGAAGGCGAGTCCGTGGGGAGTGGTGACGATCGGCCTCACGATTCCTACTGCGCTAATCATGGGTGTGTATCTGCGTTGGATCAGACCGCACCGCGTCCTGGAGGCGAGCGCGATCGGGCTGGTGATGCTGATCCTCGCGCTCTACGCCGGAAGGTGGGTGGCGCAGAATCCCGCGATCGCGCCGACCTTCACGCTCACCGGCAAGACGCTGGCGCTGCTGATCATGGCGTACAGCTTCATCGCGTCAGTCCTGCCGGTATGGCTGCTGCTCGCGCCGCGCGACTACCTCTCGGCCTTCGTCAAGATTGGCGTGGTGCTGGCGCTCGCTCTCGGAATCGTGATCGTGCTGCCACCGCTCCAGATGCCGGCGTTGACGCAGTTCACGAACGGCACCGGACCCGTGTTCGCCGGCAAGATCTTCCCCTTCGCATTCATCACGATCGCGTGCGGCTCGATCAGCGGCTTCCACGCGTTGATTGCATCGGGCACGACTCCCAAGCTGCTCGCGAGCGAAGGTGACGCGCGAATGGTGGGGTACGGTGGAATGCTCACCGAATCGCTGGTGGCGGTTATGGCGCTCATCGCCGCGTGTGTGCTGACGCCCGGCGTCTACTTCGCGATCAATGCGCCTGCGAGCGCCATCGGAATTACCGCCGCGAGCGCGGCTGCCGCAGTGCAGCACTGGGGATTCACGCTCGATCCCAGCCAGATGCAGCTTCTCGCGCAGCAGGTCGGAGAGAAGACACTTTTATCGCGCACGGGAGGAGCGCCGAGTCTCGCGGTCGGGATGGCGCACCTGTTCTCGCGAGTGCTCGGCGGCTCGACGGCGATGGCGCTCTGGTACCATTTCGCGATCATGTTCGAGGCGCTGTTCATCCTCACGACCGTGGATGCGGGTACGCGTGTCGGACGGTTCATGCTTCAGGACCTGTTGAAGCACGTCTGGGCACCGATTGGGCGCGTATCCTGGTATCCCGCGGTGGTGATGTCGAGCGGGCTCATCGTCGCGATGTGGGGCCACTTCCTCTACCAGGGCGTGCAGGATCCGCTCGGCGGAATCAACTCGCTGTGGCCGCTGTTCGGGATCTCGAACCAGCTGCTGGCGGCGGTCGCGCTCTGCGTGGGGACGACCGTCATCATCAAGATGGGGAAAGCGCGCTACGCGTGGGTGACGATTCTTCCGCTTGCGTGGCTCGCGATCGTGACGTTGACAGCCGGCTACCAGAAGATTTTCTCAGCCGACCCGAAGCTCGGCTTCCTTTCACACGTGCATTCAGTGCAAGCCATTCTCGCAACCGGCGCCTTGCCGGCGGGAGTTCAGACGTTGGGGGAGGCAGGGCGGCTGATTCTGAACGATCGTATCGATGCCGCTGTCGCTGCGTTCTTTTTGATCTCAGTGATCGTGATAATCGCGGCGTCCGCGTACGAGTGGTTCTCGGTTCTGAGCGGCCGCACGGTCTCGCGAAGCACCGAAGTTCCCTTCGCGCGCGACACTCGCGCGGCGTAGGCCAGTCTCTCAACCAGGGAAGTGAGTCATGCGCAAATTCACCGCGATCTGGTTCGGCGGGCTTTGTCTGATTGCCGGCGCGCTCGCATTCATGGGAGTCTTCGCCGTTCTCGCGGCGCGCTTCAACTATCCGCAGGTGCTCGATGGAGATGCGGCGCAGGTGCTGCCGAGTCTGCTGGCAACGGGATCAACCGGCCGCTACGTCTGGGCGATCTATGGTTTCCTGCCACTTATATGGATCCCGGCCGGAGTGGGAGCATTTCAGGCGCTGCGCAGCACGCGCGACGGAAGCATGCGCATCGCCATGCTCTTCGCAGTCATTGCAGCGTTAAGCATGATGCTCGGATTGCTGAGATGGCCAAGCATCCATTGGACGATGGCACGGGCTTACATCAATGGAACCGAGGCGGACAAAGCCGCCATTGCCGCGATATTCGCTGGACTGAATACCTTCCTCGGGAACTACATCGGCGAATTCCTCGGCGAGCTGAGCTTCAGCATTTTCTTTCTACTGTCCGGACTTGCGATGCTGGCTCCGTCGGCGCGTTTCCCGCGTTGGGTCGGGGCCCTCGGCATTCTCACGGCGGTGGCGGGATTCATTGGAATGTTCCGTAATGTGAGCACGGTTGTCGCGGCGGTCGCCGCTGTGAACAACTATCTGCTCCCACTCTGGATGATCGTCTTCGTGGTTGTCCTGATGCGCCGTCGCGACCCCCTTCCAGACACTATGTGAGCGACGCTGCTCGAGCACGCGACTTGCGCCGTCCGGGAAATCGGTTTAGCACTTGCGGTCGCGCTCACTAGCACCGGTATGTGGCCTTAGCAAGAACATTCCCATAGCTGTTCCGCGCGCTGACTGAGCGGTCCATTTCCCGTTTATTCCGTCCACCTCGTAACGGCCAAGAAGGAGGATTCGTTCGTCGCTGCCGGGATTCAGGACGATCGCGATCGAGTCACGCGACGATTCCGCGAGAGTATTCAACCTCGCGACTGCGATCGGATAGGAAGGAACGTCCAACCATCCGAGGCCGAGCTTCGCGAGATCCAGATCATAGACGCCCCGGTCCTCACTCGTCGACGGCTCCGAGGACTGACGATTCTCGACGAATCCAATCGTACCGCAGATCCGCCGTGCATTCGGTCCGCGCAGTCCAAGGGGATATGGTCTGGAGAGACTGAGGCTGGCGTCCCATGCGCCCACGAGATTTCGTCTCAGCGAATCTCCATACAAGGGTGCCCTCCCGGTAGACGAATGGCCGCAGGCGAACACAGCGAGGAGAAAAATCGGGAGCCGCGACATCACGCCGCCTCGATCCGCCCTTTCTCGTCTTCGGTTTCGGGCTCGACCTCGACCATCGGAAGGCCACCGATCTGGTCGTCGTGCTCGAACAGATCGCGCAGCCTGTACGCGTGCCCGAGGAGAAGGGGCACCGTCGTCACGACGATGTTCGGCTTGAACAGGAAGGCAGTTCTGATGTAGAACGCGGTCTTGTTGTGCAGTAGATGCTCCCACCACCGTTTTGGCACGATCTCGGGTACGACGACCGTCACGAGCTCTCCCGGCATTACCAGGCGCAGATTGTCCACGTACTCGACCAGCGGCCGCAGCACTGAACGGTACGGCGACGGAATCACCACCAGCGGGATGCCAATGTCCCACTCCTCCCAATCGGACTTGATCTTCTGTGTCGCCCGCGAATCGACCTCGACGTACACCGCGACGACTTCATCGGATATCGCGCTGGCATAAACGAGCGCGCCGGAGGTGGCTTTTGTAATTCCATTGACGGGCACAACCACGGAATGGTGCAGAGGGGCGATCGGGCTCTGACCCTTGAATTCGATTTCCACCGCGAATTGCACGTAGTGCCGGTGAATCTTTCTCAGCAGCAGGATTATCAGCGGAATGATGAGAACAACGATCCATGCGCCTTCGATGAACTTCGTGACAACCTGGATGATCGAGACGATTCCCGTTGCCAACGCCCCCACGCCGTTTAGAGACGCCTTCCATTTCCATCCTGGATCTCGCGTTCGCAGCCAATGCATCACCATTCCAGCCTGCGACAGCGTGAAGCAGATGAAAACGCCGACCGCGTAAAGCGGAATGAGAGCATTCGTCTGCCCGGAAAAAACCCAGACGATCAACCCGGCGATGACGGCCAGCGCGACAATGCCATTCGAGAACGCGAGTCTGTCCCCGCGCGCTGCAAGCTGACGGGGCATGTAGCCGTCGTTCGCGAGGATTCCGGAGAGTCGCGGAAAATCGGCGAATGCGGTGTTCGCCGCGAGCACAAGAATCGCGAACGTGCTGTACTGAAACACGTAGTAGAACCCGCCGCGCCCGAAGATATGGCTCGCGAGCTGGGAGAGTACGGTGTCGGTTGTGGTTGGCATTACGCCGTAGTGCCTGGCCAGCAGGCTCGTTCCGAGGAAGAAGACGGCGAGTATCGCAACCATCCATCCCAGCGTGGTGGCTGCATTCTTCTGCGCGGGCTGCTTGAACGCCATGACACCGTTGGAGATTGCTTCAGTTCCCGTCATAGCTGCGCACCCTTCGGCGAAGCCGCGGATGAGCAAATAGATCAGCGCGAACCCGCCGGTCACACCGGTCAACCCATGCTGCTGAACCGACACTGTATCCAGCCTCACCGCGCCGACGACGTCGACGGGTCCGGAACCAAGGAGTGCCCGGTAACCCCCATAACCAATCAGAGCGACCATCATCAGGACAAACACGTAGGTCGGGATGCTGAAGGCCGCTCCCGACTCCCGGACTCCGCGAAGATTCACCACCGCAAGCAGTCCGATGGAAAGGAGGCAAAGGAGAACCGTGTGCGGTATCAGCGCGTGATAGGCCGACGTGATCGCCGCGATTCCGCCCGCGATCGACACGGCAACCGTCATGATGTAGTCTGTGAGGAGCGCGGCGGCCGCAACGAGCCCTGACCCAACTCCCAGATTTTCCCGCGCGACCGTGTACGACCCCCCGCCGTTCGGGTAAGCGAAGATCGTCTGCCGGTACGAGAGCCCCACCAGCACGAGCAGACCCACAATCACAGCCGAGATCGGCACTGAGTAATGGACCGCCGCTGCCGTGCCGAGTACAGCGAGGACAATCAGTATCTGGTCCGTCGCGTAGGCGACCGAGGAGATCGCATCGGACGACAGTACTGCGAGGGCCGTCTTCTTACTCAGCCGTTCGTGCTCGAGACGCTCGCTTGCCAGCGGCCGCCCGAACAGCAAATGCTTCAGCCTTTTGTAGCCTCGCGTCATATGCTTTAAAGCTCATATCCGCCGTGGCTTCGCAGCACAAAGATTCCACAAAGGGTGACAGACCAACGACGATGGTGCGATCATAGATGCGTGGCCAACCAGACCGCGCTCATCATCGACGATGAGCCAAGAATCCGGCGCGTCGTGTCGAACGCTCTGGCGGACGACTTCTCCCGCGTGCTCGAAGCATCGAGCGGCGCCGAGGGTCTCCGGATGGCGTCGGCTGAACGCCCGGCCTTGATCGTTCTCGACCTGGGCCTCCCCGATGCGGCGGGCGCTTCCGTGTGCGCCGAGCTGCGTACGTCTTCCAACGCGCTGATCCTGGTCCTATCGGCGCGAAACGCTGACCGGGAAAAGGCGACACTGCTCGATGCCGGAGCCGACGATTACGTCACAAAGCCATTCAGCACCATCGAGTTCAAGGCGCGAGTAAGGGCGTTGCAGCGCCGGGCGAAGTCGACGGCCGCGAGTGACGCGACGATCATACAGAACGGCGCTCTCAAAATGGATGTCGAAGCGCGAACACTGACGAGGGTCGGCGTTCCCGTGCATCTCACGCCAACGGAATGGGATCTCGTGCGTGTGCTAATGTCGAACGCGGGAAAAACGATGACCCACCGGCAGCTGTTCGCGGCCGTATGGGCTGGAAGGCAGTACGGGGACGCGCAGCAATACCTGCGCGTTCATGTCGCGAATGTGCGGCGAAAGATAGAATCCAATCCGCTCGACCCGCGTTACATAATCACGGAGCCGGGGGTTGGATACAGATTCGCACGGCCGGCCGAAGGGTGAACCCGTGAACCGACGCGCGCTCGTCTGGTTGCTTGCCTTTCTTACGCTCGCTGTAGCCGCGCTCGCGCTATTGGCGGCTCGGCCCCTGCTGGGCGAAGCGCATGTTGCACTAATATTTCTCCTCGTGGTTTTGGGTTCGAGCGCGGCGGGTGGGCGGATGCTCGGAATCACGGTGGCGCTCGCGGCGTTCGTTGTCTTCGATTTCTTTTTTCTGCCGCCGTTCAACACGCTCCTGGTACGCAATCCCTTCGACTGGCTCGTGCTTGTCGTTTTTCTCATCACAAGCATCGTAGCCGCTCAACTTCTGTACAAGGCGCGGTCGGAGCGCGCCGCCGTGGAGCGCGCGGAGGCGCTGCGCGAAGCGGATAAGCTCAAGGACGCGCTCCTCGCGTCTCTGTCGCACGACCTGCGGACACCGCTGACCACCATCAAAGCGCTGGCGCACGAGCTCCAGCCTCTGGGCGACGAGCGTGCGTTGATCATCGAGGAGCAAGCGGACAGGTTGAACCGACTGGTAACAGACCTGCTCGACGTAGGTCGCCTCGATGGCGGAGCGCTGCATCTCGATATTCAGGTGAATGCCGTCGACGATCTCCTTGGCGCGGTTGGGCAACAGGTAGCCGGCAGACAGGATCTGGACCGACTCAAGATCTCCCTTGACGATCCCGCATCCCTTTCGTTCGGACGGTTTGATTTCGTCCATTCCCTGCGGATTCTCGGGAACCTGGTCGACAACGCGTTCAAGTACGCGCCCCCGGACAGTCCCATCCTCCTCACGGGCGGGGTCGAGGGCAAGGACGTCGTTTTCCGCGTCGTCGACGCCGGGGATGGCGTTCCGCCAGATGAGCGCGACGCCATATTCACTGCATTTTACCGCCGACCGGGACTTGGCGCTGGCGCACATTCAACGGGCCTTGGACTTTCGATTGCGCGCGGGCTGGCGCAGGCGCAGGCGGGTACGCTCGTCTACCGAGAGCGAGACAGCGGCGGAACTATGTTCGAGCTGAGACTTCCGGCGGCAACGCCGTAGCGCTAACCTGACGACCTCCGAATTCGACAACTTTTTCACTCGCCATGCACAAATCTCTCGCCATTCTGCTTCTCTGCGCAGCTCTGCCCGCGAATGCGCAGCAGTCCACACCGTTCGACTTCTCAATCAAGAACATCATGCGCGGCCCCGATCACGACGGCCGGCCGCCCGCCAACGTGCACTGGAGCGCCGACAGCAAGTGGATCTACTTCACCTGGCTCGAGCCGGGAACGAACTGGCGCGAGCAGCCAAAGCAGTTTCGCGTGCGCGCTGTGCCCGGCGCGAAGCCCGAGCGCGTCTCGCTCCAGCAAGTCGATTCGATGGGGCCGCGCTTCGCGGAGAGCGAGCGCTCCCACAACGGACGCTACGCCGCGGTCGAATTCAACGGCGACATCTTCATCAATGATCTCACGTCCGGTACGACCCGACGCCTCACCCAGACCGTCGAGGCCGAGCGAAGCCCCCAATTCTCGGCCAACGACAGAGAGATCCTGTTCGTCCGCAACAACAACGTCTATGCAGTCGATCTCGCCAACGGCTTCACGCGCCAGCTCACCGACATCCGGCTTGGACCGGCGCCGGTAAACGATTCCGCGGCGGCAGCGGGCCAGCGCGGACGACTGGAAGAGCAGCAGCGCACGCTGTTCGAATCCGTGCGCGACCGGATTCGCGCCGACAGCATCGCGCGCGCCGAGCGGCTCCAGCGCGATTCGCTCGGACTGCGCCCGATCTACCTCCAGGCCGGCGAGATGATCTCCGATTTTTCGATCTCGCCAACCGAGTCTTCGATCCTAATCAGCACCAGATCGCCGGCAACGGGCAACCGCACCACCGATATTCCGCAGTACGTCACACGCAGCGGCTACACGGAGGAGCTGCGCTCTCGCACGAAAGTCGGCGACGCGCAGCAGAAAGGCCGCATCGCGCTCGTCTCTCTTCCGGCGGCGACGGTGACCTGGCTCAAGCCGTTTTCTTCGGACACCACGACCGGCGGATTCGAGCTTCTCGGTTGGAATGATGCGGGGACGCGGGCACTCATGTACGCCTTTAGTGGCGACAACAAGAGTCGCCTGCTCGAGGCCGTCGATCCGACGGGACATGTCGCGACGCTCGAGTCGGCGCGCGACAGCGCGTGGATCGGCGGTCCGTGCAACCAATGCGCGGGCTGGTACGATCAGGACAGGCGCGTATGGTACGTCTCCGAGGCGGACGGGTACGCGCACCTCTACACGGTCGCCGCCGACGGCACCGGCAAGCAGCAGCTCACGCGTGGCAAGTGGGAAGTGCGCGACGTCACGCTCTCACCCGACGAGCGCTCGTTCTATCTCCAGACGAGCGAGGTCTCGCCATTCGAGGTGCATCTCTATCGCATGCGAGCGAGCGGTGGCGCGATGGAGAAGATCACAACAAAATCCGGCAGGCATGACGCCGTCGTCTCACCCGACGGCCAGCTCGTCGCCGATGTGTACTCGTATGTGAATCGGCCGCCGGACCTCTTCCTTCTCCGCAACCGAACGGGCGCGGAGATGTCGCAGCTCACCATGTCTCCGAGCGCCGAGTGGTTGTCGTTCCCGTGGATCGTGCCGGAGCTGGTAATGGTTCCGGCGTCGGACGGAATTCAGGTTCCCGCCCACATCTACAAGCCGAGCGACATGCACGCCCAGCCGAACGGCGCGGCGGTGATCTTCGTGCACGGCGCCGGATACCTGCACAACGTCG
>DASXYR010000345.1:0-5155 GCA_036502385.1 Gemmatimonadaceae bacterium | reverse complement strand
ACCACCGGTTAGACTTCCCAGCGCTTCCATTTTCTGGGACTGGAGCAAGCGTTCTTCGGTTTGTCGCAGTGCCGCCTCCGCATGTTTGCGCTCAGTAAGGTCTACAAGAAATGCTACGCACTTGGGGTAGTCGAGCATTGCAATGCCGAGAAGCACTGGTATGCGGGCGCCGTTTTTTCGGATAAGCTCCTTCTCAAAAGGGGAAGCCACCCCATGTTCACGTAGGCGTGTGACCGCGAGTTCGTCAGCCCATCTCCATTCTGGAGGAGTGATCTCGAACCAGCCCGCCGCACCCGACAGCAGTTCCTCGCGCGAATAGCCTGTTGCCTTAAGATAGGCTTCATTCGCGTCGTACATTTTTCCGAAAACATCGGCGATAACGATACCCACGATTCCCGATTCGGACAGACGAGCGAATCGCGCTTCGCTTACGCGCAGAGACTCTTCAGCTCGCTTCCGCGCATCCCTTTGTTCGCGCTCACGAAGCTCTCGTTCTACCGCGGGCGCCAGCCGTGTCAGCTTGTCTTTGAGCACATAATCGTGCGCTCCTGCTCTCATCGCCTCCACGGCCTGGGCTTCACCGACGGTGCCCGACACGATGATGAATGGGATGTCGAGCTTCATTTCCTTGACTATCCGAAGCGCGGAGGGCGCGCTGAACCTAGGCATCGACCAATCGCTTATGATGATGTGCCAATCCGTTTTACCGAGAGCGGCACGCAAGCCTGATTCGTCTTCCACCCGCGTTGAGGACACTCTGTGGCCCGCCCGCTTCAACTCGCGAGATACGAGTTTGGCATCGCTCGGCGAATCTTCTATCAGGAGGACGTTCAGCTGCCTGTTCACGATCTGTTGCGTCCGAGCAGAGGTCGTTCATTCATGAGAAGCCAGAAGATTCCGAGCGTATTGGCGGCCTCGACGAACTGTGCAAAGTCGACGGGCTTGCGAACATATGCGTTGGCCCCGAGTGAATAGCTGCGGATGATGTCTTCCTCTTCCGTAGAAGCTGTCAGGACGACCACGGGAAGCAGCTTCGTCCGCTCGTCCGCGCGCATCCGCCGGAGAACTTCGAGCCCGTCAATGCGCGGCAGCTTCAGGTCGAGCAGCGTGACGGCAGGCTGCCGGCTCGTATCTCGTCCTGCGTGTTGCCCAGTTCCGAACAGATAGTCGAGTGCCTCGGCACCGTCCCTCACGACGAAGATATCATTCGCAACATTCGATTTCTTGAACGCGCGGAGGGTCAGCTTCTCGTCGCTCGGATTGTCTTCGATCAGCAGGATGCTCCTCATGTGGTTGCTCCCGATCTGCCGGAGATTGTGAAGAAGAATGCTGCCCCACCATTCACCTTTCCTTCAGCCCAGATGCGCCCCCCATGACGGTGGATGATTCGCTGGGCCGTTGCCAGTCCCACACCGGTTCCCGGAAACTCGCTCACGGTGTGCAGTCGCTGGAACGGCGTGAACAGCTTTTCGGCGTAGGCGTCATCGAACCCGGCGCCATTGTCGCGTACGAAAAAGGATGGGTCGTCGCCCGCGCTCGTCGCGCCGAATTCAATGCGGGAAGAAGCCACCTTGCTCGTGAACTTCCAGGCATTGCCCAGAAGGTTTTCCAGGAACACGCGCGCGAGCCCCAGGTCCATGAACGCGCGAAGAGGGTTGTTGATCACGAATTCTGCTGACCGATGCGGATCGGCGGCGCGAAGTCCCTCTGCGATTCCTCGCGCCAGACTCGCGAGATCCACCCACTCAGGCCGCAGATCGCTGCGCGACACGCGAGAGAGCGACAGCAGTGCGTCGATAAGCGACCCCATGCGCACGGCGTTGTCGTGAATCTCCCTGAGGCTGTCAACCGCTTCGTCGTCCAGCTTGTCCCGATAATCCTCGAGGAGCGCTTGAGCAAAGCCGTTCATGGCGCGGAGCGGCGCACGCAGATCGTGAGCAACGGAGTAGCTAAAAGCTTCGAGCTCACGGTTGGCGAGCTTGAGCGCTATCTCGGTGGACTTGCGGTTCGAAATGTCGCGGATCGCGCTGGAGACCAACTTTCCCTCGTCGGTCTCAAGCGGACTCAAACTGATTTCGACGGGAAACTCTGTCCCGTCCTTTCGCAATCCGTACAGCTCGAGACCCGATCCCATCTCACGGGTTTTCGTATCCCGGGAGTACGCTTCCCGATGGGCCGGATGACGTCCGCGAAAGCGGTTGGGCACCAGGAGCTCGACGCTTTGTCCGACAAGCTCCGCGCGCGGGTACCCGAAAAGTCGCTCGGCTTGAGAATTGACGAGTACAATCGCGCCGCGGTCATTGACGATGACGACGGCATCGGGCGCAGCCTCGAGAAATCCCGTAAACTTCGTCTGGCGTAATTGTTCGGCGAGCTTCCGCTGTTCGGTCACGTCTCGAACCGCGCCGATGCGAGCCTGGCGGCCGTCTACGACGTGCCGCTTCGTGGTTCCTTCAAGTATCATCGTTCGGCCGGATTTGTGCTTGCCAAGCACCTCGTAGGTGCCCTCTTCGTTTTTTCCAGCGCGTTCTCCAACGGCCGAACGTGATTCGTCCGCCGCAAAGTCCGTTACAGGTCGCCCTATCACCTCTTCGACCTTGTAGCCGAACATTTCGGCGAAGCCCCGATTCGCCTCGACGATAATCCCGTCGATCGTCAGGTTTATCCCCTCGAAAGACGCATCGATGATCTTGCGCAGCCGGATTTCGCTTTCCGCAATCGTCGCGATCTTTTGTCGCAACTCCTCCTGCACCGCCGCGAACCGCTGGGCCATTGTGTTGAACGCGCGACTGAGCTCACCTAGCTCGTCGGAGCGGTGCAGCTCGAAGTTCTGCGAGGTCTCTCCCCGGGTGACCGCGATAGCCGCCTGCCGTAGATCGCGCAGGGGCCGTGTGATGTTCCGACTGAGAAGCCACAACCCGCCTGCAGCCAGCGTCAGAAGGAGCAGGGTGAATAGAATGCTGTTCCTTAGAAAAGAGCGGACAGGAGCCAGGATCAGATCGCTGGGAAATTCGACCAGCACCGCCAATGGAGTGCCGATAATCGGCTTCTCGAGCGCGTACTTGGGACCACCGTCAATGCCCGAGCGACTGTACTCAAAAACTCGATCCATTTTCCGCGTGTCTGGCGAAGGGCCAGACGTGCGGAGCCAGAAATCAGTCCAGACGTCGCCAACTGCGTTTCCGAGATAGACCTTTGCACCGTTTCCGATCAGATCACTGACCGCGCCTGCCGCCTGCGCCGAAGCCGCGGGATGCCCCCGCTCTACGAGATAACCGATCGTGCGGTCCTTGTCCCTTATTGGCGAGCCAATGATGTATACAGGTGTGTCAGCGACGAGGTGGAGCGATCCGATAGCGAAAGGCGCCACAGTCCTCTCACCCGCCAAGATCTGCTGTCTGAGCGAGGAGGCCACAGTGGAAGCCGACTTGGACGTTGAAAACACGATTTGCCCAGCCGCATCCCATAATCCGACGTCAACCGTCTGCCCGGAGCGCGTCCCGAGAGCCTTCAATGTCAGGCCAACGTCCCGTTCGGACCTCTCACGGCGTTCCAAAAGGATTTGTCGCAACTCCGGCTTCTGAGCGTCCTCCCGAACGGCCTGGGCGAACGTTGTCACGTTGGCCTGAAGAAGCCCGGCAACTTGCAGGGTCACCGCTTCCAATCGGTTCTGCGCAGTCAACACCGCGGAGCGCCGGACTGCTGCGTACGCGAACACCATTGCCGCCACGACGGCTGCCGCAAGCAATACCATCATCGACAAGGGCAACCGTACCTGGATGGAATCAAACCAGGTCGCACCATGGCTGTCCCAGGTCGCACTCTGTTTTTTCGTGTGCTCCCCCTCTGCGCTGCCAACACCAGAGCTTGGTCCTCGACTGCACAGTTGGGGCTCGCCCGATATCTGTCCAGAGGAACTTTACAGATCGAGAAAGCGTTTGCCTGACGAAGAAGTCGAGCGCGCCGCGGGCAAGCTGCGCCTTCTGCTGACCACGAATGTCTATTTCATATCAGCGACTAGTTCTTGTCTGCGGCTGGGGGCAATCAACGCCGCTCGCTCAATGGAATAGTGCCTGTTCCATTTCAATCCAGCGGCACTCCCCGCTATCTCCCAACCCATAGCTCGACTGAAAAAGAAACGGCCCACCCTGGAATGGGTGGGCCGCTTCAACTTTCCTCCGAACCGGCTATGCTGGCTCTTCTACGTAAGAATCGGGAGGCGTGGGGATGGGATCCGACAGGTTGTAATCGTCGGATTCCATCGGAATCACCTTGGACGGCGTCTCCGGACGCGGAGGCTGCTCCTCTGGAATCGCGGTCACCGCCAGAACGATGCGGCGGTGGATCGGATCCACCTCGAGAACTCTGAGGTCGAGGTTCATCGTCTCGTAGACGATGTCCGCCGGGCTGTTCACCGGCTGGCCGAAGTTCAGCTGGCTCACCGGAACGAAGCCCTCGATGTCGTTGCCGATATCTACGACGACGCCCTTATCCATCAACCGAACGACCTTGCCGCGCAACTCGGTTCCAACCGGATAGGTCTCACCGATTCTGAGCCATGGATCCTCTGTCGCCTGCTTGAGGCCGAGCGAGATGCGCTTGTTCTCGGCATCCACGTTCAGGATGACGACGTCGACCGAGTCGCCCTTCTTTACGACCTCCGAAGGATGCTGAACGCGCTTTGTCCACGACATGTCCGAGATGTGAATCAGTCCGTCGATGCCCGGCTCGATCTCCACGAAGGCGCCAAAGCTCGTAAGGTTCCGAACCTTGCCGTTGAGACGCGTGCCGATCGGATACTTCTCCGGCAGCATCATCCACGGGTCCTGTTCCGTCTGCTTCATGCCGAGCGAGATTTTCTCTTCGTTCGGATCGACCTTGAGCACGACTGCTTCGATCGCTTCACCGATCGACACCAGCTTCGACGGGTGACGCACGTTGCGCGTCCAGCTCATCTCGCTGATGTGAACGAGTCCTTCGATGCCCGGCTCGAGCTCGATGAAGGCGCCGTAGTTAGTGATCGAAACCACCTTTCCGCTGACGCGGGTGCCGACCGGATACTTCTCGGCGACATCCTTCCAGGGATAGCTCTGGAGCTGCTTGAGGCCGAGCGAGATGCGCTCGCGATCCCAATCGATGTCGAGAACTTTGACTT
>DASXYR010000344.1:0-6066 GCA_036502385.1 Gemmatimonadaceae bacterium | reverse complement strand
ATGCCGCACGGATTCGTCACCGGTATAGGCCAATTCGACGCCGCTCGAGAGTCGCTCGAGGCAATCGGCGCCTTTCTTAAAGGAGCTATGAAATGACTGAGACCACTTATCAAACGACACGCGTTTCCTCTGGTTCCCCAGTGACCGCGGTACTGGGCGCGACGGCCGCGGCTGTTGCGATCTGGATCGTGGCGACTTTGGCCCGCGCTGACCTGACGGTCAGCTTCGGCACCGGTCAACCGATACAGAAAGTCACGGTGATCAACGTTGTGGTCGCGGCGCTGGTGGGGTCGCTGGCCGGCTGGGGTTTGCTTGCCCTGCTCCGCCGATTCACTAGCAACGCCCGTGCGATCTGGACCGTCATCGCGATAATCTTCGCGCTGCTTTCCCTGGGCGGCCCGCTGTCGGCGATCGCGTCGGCTGGCACCAAGGTGGCGCTGGTTGCGATGCATCTGGCTGTGGCGACCGTGACCATCGTGGGCCTACGCCGGACGCGAGGGAAATGAGCAAGCACGTCACCATCTCGCTTGGGGAAGTGGCCGATCGCCTGGCGATTCGCGAGCTCGTCGAGGCGTAGACCACGGTTCGGGGTCTTTCAGCTTTCGAGAGCGAGCCGTATAGTCAATGAGAGCCGTTAGATCACCAATTGAACGACACGCCATGAGCACGCGAGCCTTCAGCCCGGAGAGGCTGTCGATCGGCGCACGCCAGTACCTGCGCCGATATGTGGACACAAGCCTTCGCCCCGACGTGGCTGCGATCGGCATCATGCTCGCGGGTCTCTTCGTTGCTGTCCTGTGGCCGGCAAACGCTTACTTACTCCTGTTGACGGCTGTCGCGACCAACATCTGGTATTTCGGGCGGTCGCGCGCCCTCGTGATCAGCATTGGCGTCATCCTGATTGCTGTTGCCTTCATCGCGCCGAGCGCTGACAGATCCGTTCTGGTAGGCGTGTTCAAGGATTGGCCTCACGTAGCGCTTTTCATCGCCGTCGTGGCGCTTGTCGGCGCGGCCACCGAAGTGCTTCGTCGCGCTCGAACGGATGCGGAGCGGCACGTTGTCGAGCTTAATAGGGTCAACGCCGATCTCGAGCGGCACATGGAAGAGGTACAGTCCATTTCTGACCAGCTCAGTGAATCGAATGAGGCACTAGAAGATGCTTTGGCCGAGGCCGAGAGAACAGCTGCGCGCGCCAGCGCGCTGCAGGAAGTGACAGCTGCTCTTTCGATGGCGAGCACCACCTCCGACATTGCGACAGCGGTGCTCACTCGTGGATTGCGCGCCATGCAAGCCACTCGTGGGCATCTCGTGCTCGTTGATAGCGGCCGTATAGGACAGGTCATCGGTTCCGTCGGATGGTCGGACGACACAGAGCTGACGCTCGCCTACGCGAGAGGCGATGAGAATCTTCCCCTCGTCGAGGCGGTTCGTGAAGCACAGCCAGTGTGGCTGCGCACGGCCGCGGAATACGATGCCTGCTTCTCGAACATCATGGCGAAAACGGGCGATCTCGATGATGCGAGCGCACACCTCGCGCTTCCCCTCATCCACGCCGGCGAGGTTGTCGGCGGACTGGCTTTCGACTTCGCGTTTTGTCCGGCGATCCACGCCACCGACGAGCTTTTTACGTCTTTGCTCGCGCAGGCTGCCGCGGACGCGTTACTGCGTGCGCGAAGCTACGATCAGGAACGCGAGGCTCGGCGAACCGCGGAGCTTTTGTCGAGGGCGCGCGAAGACGTGCTTGGCGTGGTAGCGCACGACCTGCGAAACCCGCTGAATCTGGTGTCGATGACCACCCAGCTTCTCCTCGAGCCTGATCTCACGCCGGAACGGCGTAAGTCGACATCGATGATCAACGCCCGGGCCGTGGCGCGGATGGACCGGCTGATCGGGGATTTGCTCGATGTCGTGCGGATGGAAGCCGGCCATTTGTCGCTCGACGTTGGCCCGTGCGACGTCACTCGTGTGCTGGTCGAAACGATGGAAGCCTTTCAAGCGCGCGCCGCCGAGCAGGGAATCTCCCTGGTTTTGAGCCCCGAGCCGCCGAACGTGATCGTTCAGGCCGACGAGGAGCGCGTGCTGCAGCTGATCGACAACCTGGTCGGGAATGCACTTAAGTTCACGCCGAGCGGAGGACGAGTAAGTATCGGTGGATTCATCGATGCCAACGAGCTGCGCGTGAGCGTAGCTGATAGCGGACCGGGCATTCCGGAGGAGCAATGCGCAAAATTATTCGATCGGTTCTGGCAAGCGCGGGGCACCGATCGGCGCGGTCTGGGTCTTGGACTTCCTATCGCGAAGGGCATCGCAGAGGCGCACGGCGGACGCCTGTGGGTGGAGTCCATTGTTGGTTCAGGCACCACGTTTCATTTCACGATGCCGCTGACTGGAAAAAATGCAAACTGAAGACTACCTGCCGGGCGCTTTCTTCCTATCTTCCGACTCCGAATCGGCAGTATTCTGAGCGAGGCCAGTGACCGAGCAGAAACGGTGTTCCTGGGTCAACGTCGACAACGCACTCATGCGCGAGTATCACGATCGCGAATGGGGAGTGCCGGTCCATGACGATCGCAAGCATTTCGAGTTCCTCATTCTCGAAGCGGCGCAGGCCGGCTTGAGCTGGTCGATTGTGCTCAACAAGCGCGAGGGCTACCGCCGTGCGTTCAGCCAGTTCGATCCGGAAAAGGTTGCACGATACAC
Source organism: Gemmatimonadaceae bacterium (assembly GCA_036502385.1). Lineage (GTDB taxonomy): Bacteria > Gemmatimonadota > Gemmatimonadetes > Gemmatimonadales > Gemmatimonadaceae > UBA4720. Next base: position 3,366 of record DASXYR010000344.1, on the reverse strand, counting down.
CAAAGCAAAGATCGAAAAGCTCATTGCCGATCCCGGGATCATTCGCAACCGGCTGAAGATCGAATCGGCCGTCCAGAGCGCCCGCGCGCTGCTCGCCGTGAAGGAGGAATTCGGGAGCTTCGACAAGTACTGCTGGCGATTTGTCGGCGGGAAGCCGCGGCAGAATCGCTGGAAATCAATCGGGCAGATTCCCGCCACGACCCCCGAGTCCGACGAATTCAGCCGCGATCTCAAGCAGCGCGGGTTCAAGTTCGTTGGGTCGACCGTGATCTACGCACACATGCAGGCGATTGGAATGGTCAACGATCACATGGTCGACTGCTTTCGGTATCGCACCATCAAGCGCGGGCTATCGTAACGAGAGGGGTCATCGCTATCCTGTAGGGCGTGACCACGACCGCCCCCAGCAGCAACGTTCGCAGACATCACGTCCGGCAGATGGGCGGTCGCGATCCGCACGAGGAGAACCGCATCGCGACTCCGCTCGAGCTGCTGTTCGACCTGACGTTTGCGACTTGTTTCAGTTTCGCTGCGTCGCAGTTCGCCGCTGAATTGGCCGAGGCACGTTACGCGGCAGCCTTACTCGGCTTTGGCTTTGCGAGCATTACCATCTGCTGGGCCTGGGGCAGCTTCTCCTGGTTCTCATCAGCCTACGACACCGACGACTGGCTGTTTCGCCTGGCGACCATGGTGCAGATGATCGGCGTGCTGGTGCTGGCGATCGGTCTGCCACCCATGTTCGCCTCGATCGCGCGCGGCCAACACCTGGACAATTCAGTGATGGTACTCGGCTACGTGATCATGCGCGTTGCCCTCCTGTCGCAATGGTTGCGCGCGGCAAAGCAGGATTCGGCGCGCCGCCGCGCGTGCCTCACCTACGCCATCACGATCTCGATCGCGCAAATTGGCTGGGTCGCGCTGATTCTCGCTCGCTGGTCAACAGGGGGTGCGCTCATCCTCGGAGCCATTCTCGTGCTCGTTGAATTCGCTGGTCCGGTACTCGCCGAGCGGAAAGATGGAGGCACGCCGTGGAACGCGGATCACATCGTCGAGCGCCACAGTCTTTTCGCGATCATTGCGTTGGGAGAGGGAGTTGTAGGCACCGTTACCGCATTGTCAGCGGTGGTCGAGCAACAGGGCTGGACGCCGGATGCCGCGCTGGTCGGAATCGCCGGCACCGGGCTCACCTTCGCAATGTGGTGGATGTACTACATGGTGCCGGCGGCGGAGGTTCTCGAGCGGCGTCGCGATCGCGCGTTCGTCTGGGGGTATGGCCAGGTGCTGATCGTGACGGCGATCGTGGCGACCGGCGCCGGACTGCACGTCGCGGCATACTTCATCGAGCACAAGAGCGTGATCGGACCACTCGCAACAGTGCTCAGCGTCGCCGCGCCGGTCGCAGTCTACATCGGATTGATCTATACCACCTATTACTATCTGGTGAGACGTTACTCTCGATTGGATGCGTGGCTGTTGATTGCGATCGCCGTTGTCCTGGTCGCGAGTATCGTTGCGGCGCAGTCGGGTATCGACGTGGCGAAGTGTCTTCTCATTCTGATCCTCGCGCCGGCAATCATCGTCGTCGGATATGAACGCCGGGGATACCGCTACGAAGCGGAGACGGTTGCTAGAGAACGCGCGTAATCTGGTTTGCACACCACTCCTTGGCGTGCTCGAGTAAAGGCCGGCGCGCGAATGCCGCCGGGTCCACCGGAACGGCTCGGGAAAGGTCATCCCTGAAAATTGTCTCCATCTGCTCCCCGAACTTCGCGTCGAGCGCCATCAGCGTCACCTCGTCGTTCAGTGCCAGCGACCGGTTGTCGAAGTTCATCGTTCCGATGCTGGACCACATGCCGTCGACGACGAATGTCTTGGCGTGCAGGGTCGTGGGCTCATACTCGTAGATCCGCACACCGGCGGCGAGGAGCTTTTCGTAGCGACCGTGCGCCGCCAGCCGCGCCACACGCACGTCGGTCTTGGGACCGCCAACCAGTAGCTGCACATCGACACCGCGACTGGCAGCCTCGACAAGCAATGCGACGAAATTCTTGTCGGGAGCGAAGTAGGCATTGGTGATGAAAAGCTTGTGCCGTGCCCCGGCAATCGAGAGCGCAAGAAAACGCTCGGCGGGCGTGCTGCCGAGCGTCGGCGCGGTGTAGAGCACAGCGGCAGCCCCCACGTCACCATCACGTCGCGGAAGATTGACTCTTCCCGTGAACAGCTCACCCGTAGCTTCGGCCCAGCCGGCGAATCCCGCTTCGGCAAGTTGCAATACGGCGGGCCCCCTGAGCCGCACGCTCGTGTCGCGCCAGCCGGTGCCGACCTTGCCTTCGCCGAGCCACTTGTCGTCGAACCCGAACCCACCAGTCCATCCGATCTCGCCGTCGATTATTATCGCGCGGACGTGAGCGCGGTTCTGGACGACCCAGAGGCCGCGAAAGCTTAGTGGCCGGAACGCAGCGACTTGGACGCCCGCCTTCCGCAGGCGTTTCGCGTAGTCTCCGCCGAGCGCCTTTGCGCCAAACGCATCATAGAGCAGGACGACTCGCACACCAGCCAGAGCACGCTCTGCGAGTATCTCCGCGAGCGTTTCGGTGACCTCACCCGACAAGGCATAGTACATCTGGATGGTTACGAAGGTCTTCGCATTTCGCAGGTCGGCCCAGAGTCGCGGAAAGACAGCGCCATCGCGGACAATCTCGACCTGGTTCCCGGAAAGCAGGGTTGCTCCGGTGAGCAGTGAGACTGTGAGCGGGAACTCGTCCTCGCCCGGAGCGACCGGAGTGCCGTCGGCGCCGACGCCGCGCACCTTGCGCACCGCCGTGCCGCGGGTGACGTACAGAAATCCGATGATTGCCGCGATCAGAACCACGGCGATCAGCATCCAGTTGAAAAGCCGGCCAACGTTGACCACGCATGAACATAGCCTTTTTTGGCTGGGCTCACGTTCTTCACAGCGTATGCTCGCTCACCCGTTTGTCCGATACCAGCGAGAGCACCAACCAGCGAATCTGAGGAAGTCACTTTCACCAGGTTCGCATGTCCGCACAGAAATCAGGAAGCTCCAGCACTCTCCAGGAGCTGTCGTCTCAGCTCGCCGCCGCCGTGGAAACGGCCGCCAACTTCGTTGTCTCCATTCACGCGCGGCGCCGAATTCCGTCGAGCGGAATCGTCTGGCGCGACGGAGTAATCGTCAGCGCGAGCCACACCGTGCGCCGAGATGAGGAAATACCAGTCACGCTCCCGGACGGGACCTCGGTCGTCGCCAAGGTGGTCGGACGCGACTCGGCGACAGATCTCGTTGCGCTGAAAGTCGATGGCACCCGCCTCCCGCCTCCCGCCTACCGCCCACCGCCTGACACCTCA
>DASXYR010000343.1:0-1920 GCA_036502385.1 Gemmatimonadaceae bacterium | reverse complement strand
TTCGCTGGACGACACGCAGATCGGCGACGGCGTGAAGCTCGACAATCTCGTGCACATCGGGCACAACTGCAAAATCGGAGCGCATACGGTGATTGCGGCACTTGCTGGGCTCTCGGGCTCATGCACGTTCGGCAAGAATGTCGTTGTCGGCGGCCAGGCAGGATTCGGCGAGCGCTGTGAGCTCGAAGACGGCGCGGTGATCGGCGGGCAGTCGGGCGTGCTTGGCGGAAAAGTCGTGCGTACGGGGCAGACCGTATGGGGCACGCCAGCGCGTCCGCTAGAGCGATTCAAGGAGGAGTTCGCGTGGTCTCGCCGGCTTCCCGAACTTGCCGCACGCGTTAAAGAATTGGAAGCGAAAGTCCGCGACTAGCAGCGAGTGGGTGAAGCTTGCGAGCCTCCGTTTGGGATAGAAACCGTCCGTAAACGTGTGTGTAACGACCTCCCAAGCCCAAGCATCAAGTTATAAACGTCGCGGCATCTAAATCATTGACCGAACGTCGCGGGGCGGCGATAATTTAGTAGTACTCGTGTAACCGGCGGCTCCGGGGAGCCCGGTTAAAGCTAAGCTTAGAGCCAAGTCAGCTCTCGAAGTATCTGAAACCGCGCTACTTATTGGGGCTTGCGCGCAAAAATCACGCAGCAATCTGAATCTGGAGGATGCGTTTGTCAGCCGGTACCCGCATAGGACTTGAGGCAGCAGCTCCTTCGGCAGCCACATTTGGCGCTCGGCGGACCTGGATCTCCGGCCTCGAAAACGCGATCAACAAGGGCGCCGAGCATCTTCTCTCGCTACAGGCGAAGCCGGGCTATTGGCTCGGTGAACTCGAAGCCGACAGCACTCTCGAATCCGACTACATCTACTATCTTTATGTTCTGGGCAAAGCCGAGCCCGCGCGCATCGCCAAGCTCGCGAATTACGTGCGGCGCAAACAGCTCGCCGACGGCGGCTGGAGCATTTATCCCGGCGGTCCGTCTGAGCTGAACGCCAGCTGCAAAGCCTACTTTGCGCTGAAGCTTGTTGGCGACAATCCGAAATCCGCGCACATGATTCAGGCGCGTGAAACGGTTTTGCGTCTCGGCGGCCTCGAAAAATCGAATTCCTACGTGCGTTTCTATCTCGCGCTGGCCGGCGCGCTTGGTTGGGAGATGGTTCCCGCGATCCTGCCGGAAATGATGCTGCTGCCGAACTGGTTCTATCTCAACATCTACGAGATGTCTTCGTGGACGCGCGGCATTGTCATTCCGATGGCGATTTTGTCGGCGCTGCGGCCGGATTTCCGATTGCCGGAGCATGCGCAGGTTGATGAACTTTTCGTCGATCCTTCGCACAAAGCGTCCGCGTTCGACTGGAGCGAATCGCTCATCTCGTGGCGGAACTTCTTCCTTGCTGCCGATCGTGCGATGAAGCTTTACGAAAAGCTACCGTGGAAGCCATTGCGTGCGCGCGCGTTGCGAGAAGCGAAGGCGTGGGTGCTTGAGCACATCGAGCGCACCGAAGGGCTTGCCGCGATTTATCCGGCGATGATGAATTCGATCTTCGCGCTGATTGCGCTTGGTCACAATCCCGACGATCCGTTGACCTCGCGCGAAATTCGCGAGTTCGCGCGGTTCGAAATCGAGGAGCGTGACACGATTCGCCTGCAACCGTGCGTATCGCCGGTGTGGGACACGTGCATCGCGATGGTCGCGCTCGAAGAAGCGGGAGTTCCCGCAGATCATCCGGCGCTGGTCAAATCCGCCGATTGGATTTTGTCACAACAGGTTCTTGGCTCCGGCGACTGGCAAATCAAAAACAAAGATGCGGCTCCGGGCGGATGGGTCTTCGAATTTCGCAACGACTTTTACCCTGACGTTGACGACACCGCGTTCGTGTTGATGGCGCTGCAGCGCGTGAAATTTCCCGATCCAAAGCGGATGGAA
>DASXYR010000342.1:0-8628 GCA_036502385.1 Gemmatimonadaceae bacterium | reverse complement strand
CAGAAAGGACCCCAGGATCACGCGGAAGGCGAGCATGGGGCGAAGACCCGCAGCAAGATCCTCGAGCAGCTTCACTCAAAAAACGGAAACGGAGCGGTAACGCCAAAGAAGGACGGAGTGGATCCAGCACCAATCGCGCATCCGACAGCGCACCGCCTCTTCGAGGAACGGCAACAACATGACATTGCAGAGAAGAACAGCGAGAAAACACGATTGAACCGCGAGGTGGAACGACGTCACCTCGATCCCAACCACATCCCGAAAATCTGATCCCAGGCGCGGAGAGTCGCGCTAGGAGCGCGTTCCGAAGAGACTGGCGCGTACGAAATCGCGGTTCATTCGCGTGATGGTGTCGATGCTGATCTCTTTCGGACACGCCTCCTGACACTCCCCGTGCAGGGTGCAGCTTCCGAAATTCTCCAGATCCATCTGCTCGACCATTCCCAGGGCGCGACGATAGCGTTCGGGTTGTCCCTGCGGCAATAGGCCGAGATGGGTGATCTTCGCCGCGGTGAACAGCGAAGCCGATGCGTTGGGGCACGCAGCAACGCACGCGCCGCAACCGATACACGCCGCTGCATCCATCGCCGTCTCCAGACTCTCCTTGGCCACGAGGATGCTGTTCGCATCCTGCGCGCCGCCCGTTGGCGCGCTGATGAATCCGCCAGCCTGAATGATCCGATCGAACGCCGAGCGATCGACTGTGAGATCCTTGATGACGGGGAACGCGCGGGCGCGCCACGGCTCGATGTAAATCGTGTCCCCGTCCTTGAAGCTTCTCATGTGGAGCTGACACGTCGCAGTTCCGCGCATTGGACCGTGCGCGACGCCGTTGATCATCAGGCTGCACATTCCGCAGATCCCCTCGCGGCAGTCACTGTCGAAGGCGATTGGCACTTCACCACGCTCCGTCAGTCCTTCGTTGACGACGTCGAGCATCTCCAGGAAGGACATGTCGGGCTTGATGTCGCGGGCCTGGTACACGACCATCTTGCCCGGAGCCTCGGGACCAGCCTGTCGCCAGACGTGAAGTGTGAGATTCATTACTTGTAGCTCCGCTGGGACAGCTTCACGTTCTCGAAGACGAGCGGCTCCTTGTTGAGAATCGGGGCCTTGTCGTCTCCTGCGTATTGCCACGCCGCGACATAAGCGAAGTTGACGTCGTCCCGCAACGCCTCCCCGTCCGGAGTCTGACTCTCTTCCCGGAAATGAGCGCCGCACGATTCCGTGCGATGCAGCGCGTCGATGCACATCAGCTCGGCGAGCTCGAGAAAATCGGCAACCCGTCCGGCCTTTTCCAGCGCCTGGTTCAGCTCGACGTCGCTGCCCGGGACGTTGACATCGCGCCAGAACTCCCGGCGCAGCTCGGGAATTTTCTTCAGCGCGAGCTTGAGCCCCGCTTCGTTTCGCGACATGCCGCAGTATTCCCACATGAGCCGACCAAGCTCGCGGTGGAAGGACATCACCGTCCGCTTTCCGTCGATCGAGAGAAACTTCCTTGTGCGCTCGGCGACCGCATTCGTGGCTTCTCGAAACGCTCCGTGAGTGGTGTCGACTTTGGAAAGCTTCTGGCTGGCCAGATAGTCGCCGATCGTGTTTGGGATCACGAAATACCCGTCGGCGAGTCCTTGCATCAATGCTGAGGCGCCGAGACGGTTCGCGCCGTGATCCGAGAAATTCGCCTCACCCGTTACGTGCAAGCCCGGAATGTTGCTCATGAGATTGTAGTCCACCCAGAGGCCGCCCATGGTATAGTGAACGGCTGGATAGATCCTCATCGGCACTTCGTAGGGGTTCTCGTCAGTGATGCGCTCGTACATCTCGAACAGATTTCCGTACCGCTCCGCGATCACATCCCTCCCCAGCCGCTTGATCGCGTCCTGGAAATCGAGATAGACGCCGAGTCCGGTCTCACCAACGCCGCGCCCCTCGTCGCAAACCTCTTTGGCAGCCCGCGAGGCGATGTCGCGGGGCGCGAGATTTCCGAAGCTCGGATACTTTCGCTCGAGGAAGTAATCCCGCTCGCCTTCGGCGATCTCACGAGGAGGCCGCTTGTCGCCAGACTTCTTGGGAACCCAGACGCGTCCATCGTTGCGCAGCGACTCGCTCATCAATGTCAGCTTCGACTGATAGTCGCCGCTTACGGGAATGCAGGTTGGGTGGATCTGCGTGAAGCACGGATTCGCAAATGCTGCTCCGCGCTTGTACGCGCGCCAGATCGCTGTCGCGTTCGATCCCTGCGCGTTGGTCGAAAGGTAGAAGACGTTGCCGTATCCGCCTGACGCAAGCACGACGGCGTCCGCAACGTGCGATTCGATGGCTCCGGTGACGAGATCACGCGTTATGATCCCGCGCGCTATTCCGTCGATGACGACGAGATCGAGCATCTCAGTGCGCGGATACATCGTCACGCCGCGCTGCGCGATCTGGCGTTCGAGCGCCTGGTACGCGCCGAGAAGAAGCTGCTGCCCCGTTTGTCCGCGCGCGTAGAATGTTCGCGAGACCTGCGCGCCCCCAAAGGACCGGTTGGCCAGCAGGCCGCCGTACTCCCGCGCAAACGGAACGCCTTGCGCTACACACTGATCGATGATGTTGACGCTTAGCTCCGCGAGCCTGTAGACGTTCCCCTCTCGCGATCGAAAATCGCCCCCCTTGATCGTGTCGTAGAACAGCCGATAGATGCTGTCGCCGTCGTTCCGGTAGTTCTTGGCGGCGTTGATGCCTCCCTGCGCCGCGATGCTGTGCGCGCGTCGCGGCGAATCCTGGAAGCAGAAGCACTTCACGTTGTAGCCGAGCTCACTCATGGTCGCCGCAGCGGCGCCACCGGCGAGTCCCGAACCCACGACGATCACAGTGTACTTCCTCTTGTTCGCCGGACTCACCAGCTTCATCTCGAAGCGATGTTTGTCCCACTTCTGCTGCAGCGGACCAGCCGGAATCCTGGCGTCGAGCGGCAAGCTCATCGAACGAGCCCCGCAATCACGGCGATGGGAATCGAGGTGAGCGCAGCCCAGACAAAGACTGCAATGACGAGGGACACTCGCCTGTGGAGCGGCTCCGCCGAGGAAGGACTGACGCCGATACTTCTGACCGAGCTCCACGCTCCGTGATACAAATGCAGTCCGAGCGCGACCATCGAGATCACGTAAAACAACGACACCCACCAGATACGGAAGCTCATTACCACGTTCGCGTACACATCCTCGCGGCTGAAGCTGCCGGTGGGACGGATAGTTCCAGTCGTGAAGTGAAGGATGTGCAGGACGATAAACACGAGGAGAAGAGCTCCGCCCCAGCGCATGGTTCGCGAGGATATCGTGGCTGCTTGCGTCTCCTGCTTCGTGTAGCCGATCGGCCGGGCGGCACTGCTCTGGCGGGTGAGCTGGATCGCCGCGATCACGTGCAGAATCACCGCGACGATCAGGACGATCCGCAGCGTCCACAGAATCTCGCCCGTGCTCTTGAGAAAGCGCGAGTATGAGTTGATCGCGTCCGGCCCGCGAAAGACAAGGAGATTTCCGAGCGCGTGGATGATGACGAAGCCGACGCCGATGAGGCCGGTAATCCCCATGACGACTTTCTTGCCGACCATGGAGCCATAGAAACTGCGAATTCCGGCCATCGCCCCGTTACAGCTTTACCGCGCCCATTGGCTCGCGGACCGCGTCCGCACTCTTAGCCAGGGCATCATGCTCCGCTCGCGTCAGCTCCACTTCGACGATCGATTCCAGTCCACGCCTGCCAAGCTTGCACGGAACGCCAAGGAACAGTCCGGACATTCCATATTCGCCCTCGAGCCATGCCGCGCACGGAAGGATCCGCTTCTGATCGAGCGCGATCGCTTCGCACATCTGCACCGCGGCCGACGAAGGAGCATAGTACGCCGATCCCGTCTTGAGGTACTTCACGATCTCTGCTCCGCCGGTACGCGTCCTCTCGACGATCGCATCGATCTTTGCCTGCGGCATGAGCTGCGTAATCGGGATTCCGCTGACCGAGGTGTAGGAGATGAGCGGCACCATCGTATCGCCATGACCGCCGAGCACCATCGCCTGGATGTCTCGTACGGAAACGTTGAGCGCCTCGGCGATGAAAGCGCGATACCGCGCGGTGTCGAGAACGCCCGCCATTCCAATGACGCGCTCTCTCGGAAATCCCGTGACCTTCATCGCGACGTAGGACATCACGTCGAGAGGGTTGGAGACGATGATCAGTATCGCGTTTGGCGACGTGTTCTTGATCTCCTGCGAGACCTGCTTGACGATTCCGGCGTTGGTGTTGAGAAGATCGTCCCTCGACATCCCCGGCTTACGCGCAATTCCCGCCGTGATCACGATGATGTCGGAGTCCTTCGTCTCGTCGTATCCGTTCGTCCCTATCAGGCGGGTGTCGAATCCTTCGATTGGCGCCGATTGCCACTGGTCGAGGGCCTTGCCCTGCGGGATTCCTTCCATCACATCGACCATTACCACTGAGCGCGCGAGTTCTTTCTCGGCGAGGCGCTGCGCGGTGGTAGCACCGACGTTTCCAGCGCCCACCACCGTAATCTTGTTGACCATTTCGCTTTTTTTGGTTTGGAGAGGGTGTGATCGAAAGTTACTTACACGAATGCTCGGGAAGAAGTCATTAGCCGCCCACCTGCGAAAGAGCGCGAAGACCGCCAATGCTCATCTGCAGAAGGTGATGCTCCTTCGGCTTCGTGTTGAGCGCCGCGCGAAAATACGGCTCGAGCGGGACACCCGAGCGCAGAGGAGTGCGCAGATCGACTTCGTCTTCGCCAAAGAGGCAGGTGCGAAGTCGACCGTCGGCCGTCAGCCTGACGCGGTTGCAGCTTCCGCAGTAGGTGTGCGACATCGGCGTTATTACTCCAATCGTCCCGCGCGCCCCGGCAAACCTGTAGTATCGCGCTGGCCCATTGCCGCGCTCGGGGCCGGTTGTGGGTTGGAGCGGGCCGACCTTCTCCGCCGACCGTAAAATCTCATCAGCGGGAACGACATGCTCCCACGTGAGCTCGCGCATGTCCCCGACAGGCATCAACTCGATGAAGCGGACGTGCCACGCGTGCTCCAGGGTGAGCGCCGCGAATTCGCGCACTTCGTCGTCGTTGATTCCGCGCATTACCACGACGTTGAGCTTGATCGGCGCGAGTCCGGCGTCCTCGGCGGCGGTGGCGGCGGCCACCGGATTGAAGTCGATGTTTCGCCGCGAGATTTCCTTGATCCGATCGGGTCTGAGGGAGTCGGCGCTCATGTTGATACGATCGAGCCCTGCTCTCTTTAGTGAGCCGGCGAGATCGGGCAGTCGCACGCCGTTCGTCGACAGCGAGATGTCCTCGATTTCGGGGATTTCGCGGAGCATCGCGACAAGTCGGCTGAGGTCGGGGCGAAGCGTCGGCTCTCCGCCTGTAATCCGAAGGCGGCGCAGTCCGAGCGGGGCAAGCTGCATCACGATACGCGCGATTTCCTCGTACGAGAGTATGTCGGATTTTGGAAGCCACTCCAGTCCCTCGAGCGGCATGCAGTACAGGCAGCGAAAGTTGCAGCGGTCGGTCACCGAGATGCGCAAGTACTCGATCCCGCGTCCGAAGCTGTCCTTCAGCGTGACACTCACGCGCGCGAAGCCTCGGCGGCGCGCGTGGGATCGACCCACTCGCGCGTTCCATCCTCGTAGTGTTCCATCTTCCAGATGGGAAGGCGTTTTTTAATTTCCTCGATCACGAACCGCGTGCAATCAAGCGCGGGTGCACGGTGTGCATGGGCGACGATTACTGCTACACTCACGTCGCCCAGCTCCAGACGCCCCGTCCGGTGCTCGACGATAAGGGAGTGCAGATCGAAACGTTGCTCCGCCTCATCGAGTATGCGCTTCAGCTCCAGTTCTGCCATCGCCGTGTACGCGGAATATTCGATCGCGCTGACCCTGCGTCCGTCATTGAGCTCGCGCACCGTGCCGATGAAGCTCGATATCGCCCCATGATCAGGTGATCGAATTTCAGCCAAAAGCGCGGCCGGGTCTATCTCACAAGTCACGACCGCCGAGCGCTTCATCCGCCCGCCACGGGCGGAATGAGGGCGATCTCATCATTTGGCTGAATGCGTTGATCGGCTGACGCAAAGCTGCGATTTACCGCTATGCGCGGGGTGGCGGGCAGCATCGACGCTCCGGGAAGTAACCGGATGCGGGAAAGCAGATCGTTGACTGTGCTGTTCGGCGCGAGGGAGAGCTCGATTGTAGAGGCGCCCAGGAGCTCTGCGTAGGAAGCAAACAATTGCACTGTCACGGTAGACACGTACCGCTCTCCTGCCCCGCTGAAGGAGCTAAGTCCTTACGCTTCCGACATCTGCGAGACGTCCATTCCGGCGACTAATGCGCGCAATTCCTTGGACGGCTTAAAAACCGGCACCGGCCGCGCGGAAACCTCGACAGGGGAACCCGTACGGGGGTTTCGAGCCATGCGCGTCTTCCGGTTCCGGATCTTGAACGTGCCGAAACCCCTGACCTCGATGTTTTCCTGAGTCTGAAGCGATTCCTTGATCGCCTCTAGAAAAGCGTCAACGACTCTCGCGCAATCCTTCTTGGATATCATCGGCCCGGCGGTCCGTGAGATCTGGGTCGTGACACGCTCGACGAGGTCGGCTTTGGTCATTGAAAAACTCCGAGAGGAGACGCACTAAGTAGCGTAAGTGCTTTGAAGTTATGGCTTTACTGAAAGGCTGTCAAGCGAGCGCCGCCCTACCTCAGGGACCCCCTAAGCGCACTCAGGAACTCCTGAAAGAGTGGCCGGGCGTCGTGCGGACCAGGCGCGGCCTCGGGGTGATACTGGACGCCGAACACCGGAAGCTCGCGATGGCGAAGCCCTTCGATAGTGCCGTCGTTGAGATTCACGTGGGTGACCTCGAGGTCGCGGGCGCCCTTTACGGTCCGTTCATCCCCTTCCACCGCAAACCCGTGATTCTGCGCCGTGATCAGCACTCGGCCCGTCTCGACTTCCTTCACCGGATGATTTCCGCCGCGGTGACCATAGGGCATCTTGGCTGTTGCGCCCCCGAACGTAAGGCCGAGCAGCTGGTGGCCGAGGCATATTCCGAAGGTGGGGATTTCAGCGGCAGTGAGTGAGCGAATGATTCCGGGAGCGTAGGTCACGGCGTCGGGGTCGCCAGGACCGTTCGAGAGGAAAATTCCATCCGGCTCCTCTGCGAGCACGGCGTCAGCAGGGGTCTCCGCTGGCACAACGGTCACCCGACAGTCGTTCTCTCCGAACAGCCGCAGAATGTTTCGCTTGATCCCGTAGTCGTAGGCGACGATATGGTGTTTCGCGCGCGGATCGCCCCAGCTATACCGCTCTCGGGTCGTCACCCGTGAGGCCAGATCCAGCCCTTCCATCGACGGACAGGCCTCGAGCGCCGCGCGACTCGCTTCATCCGGCTCGAGCCCCGCACCGATCACCCCACGCATGACGCCGACCGATCTCAGGTGCCGCGTGAGGCGGCGAGTGTCAACGTCTGCAATGATGGGTACTTGTGCGGCTGACAACCAAGCGCCAAGTCCACCGGTCGCACGCCAATTTGAGAAGGTCTGCGAGAGGTCCCGGACCACCACTCCCGCCACTTGTGGCGCCGCTGATTCGGGATCCTCCGCGTTCACGCCGTAGTTGCCGATTTGCGGCGACGTCATCACGACGATCTGTCCGCGATACGACGGATCGGTGAAGACTTCCTGGTACCCGGTCATGTTCGTGGTGAAGACCACTTCGGCGACGGCGGGCAGCATTGAGGCTGATGCTTCGCCGGGAAGTCTCCCACGAAAAAGGGTTCCGTCCTCAAGGAGGAGGAACCCCGGTTCGAAAGCGCGTGTGACCGTCAATTTACCGTTTCGGTGCGGTAGTTGGAGGCTTGTTCGCGGAAGTACCCTGCGGAGCCTGGGTTGTTGGCGTCGTCGCGGCAGGCGCCGGCTCGAGTGGGACAGCGGGAGCGGAAGTCGGTGCGGGCGCAACGTTCACCGGCTGGCCGCCGAGCCCTTTCTCGAGGACCGAGCGGGGAGCCGCGGTGTGCGTCGACATGATCTGGAGAATGAAGGAGAGTCCGAGAAAAATCCCGCCTCCCCACCAGCTGATCGTTGTCAGAAGATTCCCGGCCTGCCTGATTCCGATCAGTGCATCGGGGGAGGAGCTGGCGCCGCCGAAGCTCGCCGCGAGACCGCCGCCCTTTCCGCTCTGGGCAAGAACCGCAAAGATGAGGACGATGCAGTCGATGACCAGCAGCGTCAGAAGAAACGTGTAAAGCATTGATAGGATTAAGGTTCAGCGTAGTGGTTCAATATCAGGCCCGCGAGGGAAAAACTCAAGTCTGCAGGCGAGTCTGTGCAATCGCGAGCCACGACGCCGCGTCGACGCTGGCGCCGCCCACCAGAAGGCCGTCGACTTCTGGAGCGCTGAGCAAACCAGCGGCGTTTTCGGCGTTGACGCTTCCGCCGTAGAGAATCGGAATCTCGTCCGATCGCGTTCCGATCATTTCGTTGAGCTCCGACCGAAGCACAGTGTGAATGGCGGACGCGTCACCGGCGGAGGCGGTCAGGCCGGTGCCAATTGCCCACACCGGCTCGTAGGCGAGGAGGAAATCGGCAGAAATG
>DASXYR010000341.1:0-2190 GCA_036502385.1 Gemmatimonadaceae bacterium | reverse complement strand
CTCAGCCGCTGCTCGAGATTTCCCCCGTCAGACGGAAGAAGGAAGCTTAAGAACTGCCCCAAACTTTTCAGCGCGACAACGAAACCATCCCGACGTCGGACCGCATTCCGGTCCTGCCGCTTCGGGATGTTGTCATTTTCCCCTATGTAGTAATTCCGCTCCTCGTTGGGCGGCCCGCCTCCTTGGCCGCAATCGAAGCGGCGATGGCGGAGGACAAGATCATCCTGCTCGTCGCCCAGCGCGATGGGGAGAAGCAGGAACCAGCCGCCGCTGACCTGCACCGGACGGGCGTCATCGGGCGCATCGTCCAGGTGTCGAGGCTCCCGACCGGCACCACGCGCGTGCTCGTCGAAGGAATCGCCCGCGCCCGCGTCACACGCTACATCCCCGCCGGAAACGTACTCCGCGCGGCGGCGTCTCCATTTCCATTCGAGGGCGGGGCGCAGGATCCGGAGACCGAGGCGATCAGCCGACGCGTGATGAACGCGTTCGAGGAATACGTCGGCCTCCACCGCCGCATTCCGCCCGAAATCGTCACGATCATCCAGAGCACTGACTCCGCGGAGCGACAGGCTTTCGGAATTGCAGCGCACGTCGCGGTCAGGTTCGAGCTGCGCCAGTCGCTCCTCGAGGCCGGCACTCTCCGCCAACTGCTCGATCTGCTGGGCGAGCTGCTCTCGGGCGAGATCGAGCTGCTGCGACTGGAGCGGAAGATCGATGACGACGTTCGAGGCGCGATGTTCCAGAACCAGCGCGAGTTCTACCTTCAGGAGCAGCTGCGCGTAATCCATCGCGAGCTCGGCGAGGAGGACAGCGACGATTTCACCGAGCTCGAGGCGCAGGTCAAGAAGAAAACACTGCCGCCCGTGGTGGAAGAAAGAACTCTCCGTGAGCTGCGCAAGCTGCGGCGGATGCCGCCGATGTCGCCTGAGTTCACCGTCGCGCGCAACTTCGTCGACTGGATCGTTTCGATTCCGTGGACCGAGCGCACGGACGAGATGCTCGATGTCGCGTACGCACGAGGAATCCTCGACGCCGATCATTACGGTCTCGACGAAGTAAAGGATCGGATCCTGGACTTCATCGCAGTCCTGTCGCTCGTCGGCCGCCTCGATGGACAGATCCTTTGCCTCGTCGGACCTCCGGGCGTCGGCAAGACTTCGCTCGGCCGATCGATCGCCCGCGCCCTGGGCAGAAAGTTCGTGCGCATGGCGCTCGGCGGAGTGAGGGACGAAGCGGAGATTCGAGGCCATCGACGCACCTACATCGGCTCGATGCCGGGCCGGATCATTCAGGCGATGCGACGAGCCGAGGTCGTAAATCCGGTGATTCTGCTCGATGAAGTGGACAAGCTGGGCCAGGACTTCCGCGGCGATCCCGCCGCGGCACTCCTCGAGGTGCTGGACCCCGAACAGAACACGACGTTCAACGACAACTACCTGGAGGTCGACTACGATCTCTCGCAGGTGTTGTTCATCACGACGGCCAACAGTCTCGCCGGCATTCCCGAGCCGTTGCGGGACAGGATGGAGATCCTCCGCATCGCGGGCTATCTCGATCACGAGAAGCTCGCGATCGCCAGGCAGTACCTGCTGCCGAGGCAGATCGAGGCGAATGGACTCAAGAAAGAAGAAGTGGTGCTGGAGCCCGACGTTCTGACGGCGATCATGCGTGGCTATACGCGCGAAGCGGGCGTACGAGAGCTGGAGCGTAGAGTCGCGCGGGTGTCGCGAAAGCTGGCGCGCAAGCGCGCAGAAGTGGCAGGTGTCACAGCGATTCAGACCGTCCGCGTCGAAGATCTCAAGGAGCTCCTCGGCACGCCCCCATTCGATCCGGATGACACATCTCTGGAGGACAAAGTCGGCGTCGCGTCGGGACTGGCTTACACCTCGGCGGGCGGAGAGGTGCTGGAGATAGAAGTGAGCGTGGTGAAGGGACGAGGAAAGGTCCAGCTCACAGGCACTCTCGGCGACGTCATGAAGGAGTCGGCGAGTGCCGCGCTCTCGTATGCACGTGCGCGAGCGAGGGCGCTCGGGATCGAGTCGGAGTTCTACCGCACGCGCGACATCCACATCCACATGCCGGCGGGCGCAACGCCCAAAGATGGACCGTCGGCGGGCATCGCGATCGCAACGGCGGTGATCAGCGCGCTAACCGGTGTTCCGGTGCGCGGCGATGTGGCGATGACCG
>DASXYR010000340.1:0-2687 GCA_036502385.1 Gemmatimonadaceae bacterium | reverse complement strand
AGCCGGCGCGGCGTCGGTGGGTGGCGATTGGCGCCGGATCGCTGGCGCGAAGGCCGCGGCTCGTGTGGCCGCTGGCTAAAATCTGACGAGCCGGCGCTGCCGTCGCGACGAGATCGGCCACCCGTTTAGCCGCCTGTCGTCCGCGCCCGAAATGTCGTCTCCGGCCGGACGTGTTCGCGCACCTCCGCGCACTTTTTTCAGGAAACCGCAGAAGGTGAGCACAGCTCCTGCTTATGAAGATTCTAGAAACTCTACTCAAAACACTCCAAACCGATGAAATCTCCCGCTTTTCAACGCTTCTTCTTCACCTGTCTCTCCGCTTTCGCGCTGCTGGGCCTGATCCCGGCTGCTCCCGGCTACACCACCGAAGGCGTGCGCTGGCCGGACAACAAAGTCGTCAATCTCCAGATGAGCCTCGGCTCGCCAGGCAAGGCGCTGCAGGATGGCAGCAGCACCTGGAATGTCGCCGCGGTTCCCGCCACCGATCTTTGGAACGCGGTGATGGCGCGCGTGCAGTTCTCCTACGTCATGAACTCCAGCGCCTCCGTCGCCTCGCATGACGGGGTCAATTCCATCGCCTTCAGCGACGACGTCTTCGGAGATTCCTTCGGCAACGGCGTTCTCGCGGTCACTTTTTACTGGTCGCAATCCGGCGGCGATCTCACCGAAGCCGACGTGCTCTTCAACAAGGCGCAGACTTTCGACTCCTATCGCGGCGCACTCCAGTTCGGCTCGAACGGCTATGCAATCGCCGATATTCGGCGCGTCTTCCTGCACGAGCTCGGCCACGCTCTCGGGTTGAATCATCCTGATCAAGCCGGCCAACATGTTTCCGCGGTGATGAATTCCGTCATCAGCGACATCTACAATCTCACCGCCGACGACATTAGCGGCATTCAATCCCTTTACGGTGCGCCGGCGGCGGGAACGCCCGCGCCCACGCCGGTGCCGACTCCTGCTCCCGGCCCGGATGATGCTCCCAGTCGTCTCGTGAATCTCTCGACCCGCATGCAGGTGGGCACGGGTGACAAGGTGCTCATCGGCGGATTCATCATCCAAGGCGACAAACGCAAGAAGGTCCTCCTGCGCGGCATCGGGCCGTCGCTCGGCGCGAGCGGGGTGCAGGGCGCGCTCCAGGATCCGCGCATGACTTTGCTCGATTCGACCGGCACGGTCATCGAGGTCAACGACAACTGGGGCGACAGCCCGGAGATCGACGACATCATCGCGAGCACGATTCCGCCGAGTGATCCGCGCGAATCCGCGATCGTCGCGAAGTTGGATCCGGGTAGCTACACCGTCATCGTCGAGGGCGTGAATGGTGGGACGGGCGTCGGCCTGGTCGAGAACTACACGCTCGATACCTACAGCGGCTCACGCGCCGCCAATATCTCCACTCGCGGCGAAGTCGGCACCGGCGACGACTCGCTCATCGGCGGCTTCATCGTTCGCGGTAACACCACGAAGGAAGTCATCATCCGCGCGCTCGGTCCGTCGCTCGCCGGGAGCACGACTTCGAAGGTTCTCCTGAATCCGCTGGTAGAGTTGCACGACAGCAACGGCCAGCTCGTGGCCATGAACGACGACTGGCAAAACAGCGACCAGGCCGCGGACATTCAAGCCAGCGGCATCCCGCCGACCGATCCGCGCGAATCCGCGCTCATCACCACGCTTGGCGCCGGCAATTACACCGCGCTCGTCCGTGGAGCCGATGGCGACGAAGGCATCGGCCTGGTCGAGGTCTACGACATCGACAAGTAAACGAACCCGAAATTGAATTTAGCCCGCCACTTGCTTAAACTCTTAAATCGCATGAAAACTCTCCCCGCTCGTCCTATGAAAAATCGCCTCGCTCTTCTCGTCCTGCCGTTTCTCGCCTGCGCCGTCAGCGCTCACGCCACGACCGTGATCGCGCCGGATTTCGATCATCTCGTCAGCCGGGCCCAGGTGATTTTCGAAGGCGACGTGACCGGCGTGCAATCGCAGTGGATCGGCGAAGGGGCGCAGCATCGCATCGTGACTTTTGTCACCTTCAAAGTGGACGACGCGATGAAAGGCGAGCCCGGCTCCAGTTACACCATCCGGATGCTCGGCGGAACGGTCGATGGCCAAACCATGCAGGTGACCGATGCGCCGAAATTCCAGGTCGGCGATCACGACCTGCTCTTCGTGGAAAACAACGGCAGCCAATTCATTCCGCTCGTCGGCATTCAGCACGGCCGCGTTCACATCCAGAAGGACCAGAGCGGTGCGGAGCAGCTCATGACTGGTGACGATCAGCCGCTCGCGGATGTGAATCAGCTTGGCGGCAACGAAAAGGAACTGGCGCAGAACCGCCGCTCCCTCTCGCTTCAGGATTTCAAGGCCACCGTCCGCGCCCGTGTGCACGACCAGAAGAATCGCACCCAGACTCCCTGACGCTTCTCGTTAGGCGGCAACTTCCTCCGCTGAGGTCCGGCGGCGAAGCGCATAGACCGGCCAGCCGCTGAGCACAAAGAGGCAGCCGACGCCGCAAGTGGTCGGCGCGAGGATCGCGAGGTCCGCGATGAGAAAGAGCGCGACACCGATCGCGACCACTGGCACGACCGGATAACCCCAGGCCCGATACGGTCGCGCCATTTCCGGCAGCTTGCGTCGCAGCACAAAAACCGCCGCGACGAGCAGCACATAGAAGATCAGGTCGGCCG
>DASXYR010000339.1:0-3337 GCA_036502385.1 Gemmatimonadaceae bacterium | reverse complement strand
TGGGCTCACGTTCTCCACAGCGTATGCTCGCTCACCCGTTTGTCCGATACCAGTGAGAGCACCAACCAGCGAATCTGAGGAAGTCACTTTCACCAGGTTCGCATGTCCGCACAGAAATCAGGAAGCTCCAGCACTCTCCAGGAGCTGTCGTCTCAGCTCGCCGCCGCCGTGGAAACGGCCTCCAATTTCGTTGTCTCCATTCACGCGCGGCGCCGCATTCCGTCGAGCGGAATCGTCTGGCGCGACGGAGTAATCGTCAGCGCGAGCCACACCGTGCGGCGGGATGAGGAAATCCCCGTCACGCTTCCAAACGGTGATTCCGTAGTGGCGAAGGTTGTCGGACGAGACTCGGCGACAGATCTCGTTGCGCTAAAGGTCGATGGCACCCGCCTCCCGCCTCCCGCCCACCGCCCACCGCCTGACACCTCACTCCGCGTCGGCTCACTCGTGCTCGCCGTCGGACGGCCCGGCCGAGATGTCTCGGCCAGCTTCGGCATCGTGAGCGCTGTCGGTCAGGGATGGCGCAGCTGGCAGGGAACGCGCATCGATCGCGTGCTGCGACTCGATGTCGCGGTCTACGACGGCTTCTCGGGAGGCCCGCTCGTCGATCCCTCCGGCGCCGTGCTCGGCCTCAACAACTCGGCGCTTGCGCGCGGGACTCCGCTGGCATTGCCGGCCGCCGCGGTCGATAAGGTTCTCGACGAGCTCCTCGAAACCGGTCATGTCCGGCGCCCGTTCATTGGCGTCGCCGTACAACCGGTGGCCTTGTCTGAATCGGTGATGAAACAGCACGGGCTGGAAGGCGAACCCGGAATGTTGATCGTATCGATTGGCGACGGCTCGCCGGCAGAAAAGGCGGGAATGATGCTCGGTGACGTTCTGCTGGAGGCGAACGGGACCGCACTGACCGGCCCGGATGATCTTCTCGATGCGCTGTCGAGTGTCGCGAAGAACGGCGCGGTAACTATAAAGTTCCTGCGCGGCGGCACGATCAAGAGCGCGGCGATCACGCCCGCGGATCGCGGAGAACGGGAATGAATTTGTCAATGCTCGGCGCTGCTCGCGCCGCGACGTCGAACCTGAATGGCCTGGCGGAGACTCTCCAACAGGCCGTCGTCGAGGTTCGGAGCGGTGAGACCGCCAGTGGGACCGGAATCATCTGGGGCGGAGGGGGTCTCGTCGTCACGAACGCGCACTGCATCCGGCGTGGCGCGTCGGTGCAGGTGATTGCGGGCGGCAAGTGGCGCGAAGCGCACGCACTCGCATACCATCCTCATCATGATCTTGCGCTTCTTGCCGCCCCATCCGTCACCGGACCGCTACTCGAGCTACGCGATCCGGACTCGCTGCGCACCGGTGAGCTCGTCTTCGCGCACGGGCATCCGCTCGGCATCAAGGACTCACTGGCGATGGGCGTCCTGCACGCCGTCACCCGCGACCGCTCGGGATCTGCGCGGTGGATCGTCGCCGACGTGCGGCTCGCACCCGGAAACTCCGGGGGTCCTCTCGTCGATGCGGAAGGACGGCTCGTTGGCATCAACAGCATGGTCGTCAACGGACTTGGCGTCGCCGTCCCTGCATCACTGGTGCACCGATTCGTGGAGCGGTCGCTCTCACAGCGCGCGGCGTAACAAGTCTTCATGGCGATGACGCGCATCGCCATCATCGCGCCGTCGGAGAAGCTGAGAGCATCGCTCGCGGCGGCGTTGCGGACGAATCCCGAGTTCGAGCTGGTCGGTGTGGGCGCAACGAGCGCCGAGGTTCCACCGTCTGCCGACGTTGTGCTGATCGCGAGGCAATCGCCCACCCGATTGGGTGGCTACACCGGCGACGAGGCGAAGGCGACGGTGCTCTCCAATCGCGAACGGGAAATCCTGGCGCTTCTCGCTGACGGCCTCGTCAACAAACAAATCGCGGCCCGGCTCGGCATCTCGACCAACACCGTGAAAACGCATCTGGAGCTGCTGTTCGACAAGCTCGGTGTTGCCACGAGAGCGGAGGCGGTCGCTACAGGTGTCAGGCGCGGCCTCCTGCTTCTATAGATGTGTGTTGCTTTCAGCCTTTGGGTCCGTCCTTCCGGCAGCGGGACCACCGGGAACGCTGTCGCGGTTCCCAAACCCAAATTCCCGCACAAACGCGAGGAGATCCAATGGCTGTAAAGAGAATGGCTCAGTTGGTAGCTGTCGTCGCAGGGTTGGCTGTTGCCACGGCGTCGCAGGCGCAGCAGGCACAGGTGCGCCAAGGTTTCTGGTTCAGCGGAGGGCTCGGAATGGGCTCGCTCGGAAGCAACGGCGGTTCATCGCGCGAGACGGGCGTGAGCGGTGACGTGTCGCTCGGTGGAACACTTTCCCCGAGATGGCTGCTCGGCGTCGGTAGCTCCGGATGGAGCAAGTCGGAGCAGGGCGGCAGACTGACGGTGGCGACGCTCGATGCTCGCGTCCGCTTTTACCCTTCTGCGACCGGGGGATTTTTCCTCACCGGTGGCATCGGCGCTGCTTCGATCAGAGCCTCGGTGGGCGGATTCAGCGCCACGGATAACGGCGCGGGTGCGATCTTCGGCCTCGGCTACGATTACCGCGTGGCGAGCAACGCCAGCATCACGCCTTACTGGAACAGCTTCGCGATGAAGAGCGACAGTAATGACGCGAACGTTGGCCAGGTCGGATTAGCGATCACGCTGCACTAGCTGGCAGCAGCAGTTGGGAAGGTCGAAAAACCCGCGCCGCATCGGCGCGGGTTTTTCTTGTTCACCGGCGGCGAGGCTCTTCAACCTCGCTGCAGTTGCAGCGATTCCAACGGCGCGATAAGTATTCGGAATGCCAAAACGCCTCCGCTATCAAGTCGCGGTGAGCCTCGACGGCTTCATCGCAGACCCCCATGGTGGATACGACTGGATTGTCGCTGATCCGACGATCGACTTCGGCGCGCTGTTCAAGGAGTTCGACACCGTGGTCATGGGTCGGAAGACGTACGACATCGTCAGGGCGGAGGGCGGCAATGGTGCGATGCCCGGACTGGATGTCGTCGTGTTTTCGCGAACGCTTCCTCCTACACGCTTACCCGGGGTTAGCGTGGTCAGCGATGACCCACGCAAAGTCGTCGCCGATGCCAAGGCGCGGACTGGTCGGGATATCTGGCTATTTGGTGGCGGCGAGCTGTTTCGCTATCTCCTCGACGGTGGACTTGTCGATACGGTGGAAGTCGCGGTGATGCCTGTGCTGCTGGGCGAAGGTATTCCGCTCCTCCCCGCCGGTGCGCACGCCAGGCTCGTTCTCTCCGACTTGAAGCGGCTGCCGAGCGGTATCGTCGTGCTCGCGTATTCCGTCAAAGGGAGCAA
>DASXYR010000338.1:0-2013 GCA_036502385.1 Gemmatimonadaceae bacterium | reverse complement strand
CAATTACCACCATCCGGATCCGGAGCTGGATCTCAACTACACTCCGAACAAGAGCGTCGAGCGAAAGGTGGACGCAGTCCTCAGCAACAGCTTTGGCTTCGGTGGGCATAACACCACCCTCGCCATCAGGCGCTACGAGAGCTGATATGACGCCGACCGCGGGTCAGTCGCTCGACCTCGGAAAAATCTTCGATCGGCCGCTCAGGGCCGTCGGAGAGAAGGTTGTCGCGGGAACGCGTCTGTCCCATGCGGACGCCGAGCTTTTGTTCACTTCGCCCGACCTGCTCGGCGTCGGGATGCTCGCCGACTACGCCAACCGCCGGAAGCACGGCGACGTTGTCACCTTCGCGGCGAATCAGCACATCAATCCGACCAACGTCTGCTACCTGCGGAAGACCTGCGTCTTCTGCTCGTTCGCTCGTCTTCCGAAAGAGGAAGGAGCGTACCACTACACTCTCGATCAAGTGTTCGCCGAGGCAGAGACGGCAGCCGCGGGGCTGACGAAGGAATTCCACATCGTGGGCGGGCTCGACATGAAAGCGGGCCTCCAGTACTACTCGGACATGTTTCGCGGCCTCAAGTCGCGCTACCCCCACGTGCACATCAAGGGGCTTACCGCCGTCGAGATCGCCCACGTCGCACGCATCGAGAAGATGTCGATCGAGGATGTGCTGATTGCTTTGCGCGAAGCCGGACTCGACACTCTTCCAGGCGGCGGCGCCGAAGTATTTGGCCGTGGAGTACGGATGGCCATCGCCGACAAGAAGCTCGCGGCTGAAGACTGGATCGATGTCCATCGCACCGCGCACAGGCTTGGGATTCGTACAAACTGTACGATGCTCTACGGTCACGTCGAGACCATTCAGGATCGCGTTGATCACCTCTCGCTGCTGCGCGACCTGCAGGACGAATCCGGCGGTTTCCTCGCCTACATTCCGCTCGCCTATCACCCCGACAACAACGAGCTCGGAATCGAGTTGGGCCGGCAGGGAACTGCGACGACCGGTTTCGACGATCTTCGCAACCTCGCCGTCGGACGCCTTTTCCTCGACAACTTCGATCACATCAAGACGCACTGGATCATGGTGACGCCGTTCCTCTCGCAGACATCGCTCGCCTTCGGCGTGAACGATCTCGAGGGAACTGTCGTACGCGAGAAGATTTATCACGAAGCGGGCGCCCATACGGCGCAGGGGCTGAGTCTCGACGACATCCTCGATCTGATCCGGTCCGCGGGCAAGTCTCCAGCGGAGCGTGATTCGTTCTACAACATCCTCCGCGTCTTCGATCGAAGCGCCAGCGCGGCGGCCGCCTGATGAAAATTGGCCGCATCCCATACATCAACTGCTACCCGGTCTACGGCGCCATCGATCGCGGAATCGTCAATCTCGACGCCGAGCTGGTCGACGGCGTTCCGACTGATCTCAACCGTAAGATGGCCGCCGGCTCTCTGGACATCAGCGTCGTCTCAGCCGTTGAGTATGCCCGCGAAGCGGACCGGTACCTGCTTCTGCCCGATCTTGCAATTTCCTGCGACGGCCCGGTGCGGAGCGTGATGCTTTTCTCGACGCGCCCAGCCAGCGAGCTCACCTCGCGCGACGTCATCGTCAGCAAAAGCTCGATGACCAGCGTCGCCCTGCTAGAGCTTCTGTTCGAGAATGTTTGGCATTCGCGTCCGCGGTTCGTCCCTGGCGACGCCGAGGTGAAGGACGTCGTCATCGCCGGCTCGAACGACGCCGACGCGCGACTCGTCATCGGCGACGCGGCACTCGTACTCGGCAGCAATCACCGCGATCGTTATCCCTTCGTCTACGATCTCGGTCAGACATGGAAGGACTGGACGGGCCAGCCGTTCGTGTTCGCCGTCTGGGTTGCCCAGCGCGCGACTGACGTAAAAGAAGCCCTCGTCGCGCACGCAAGCCTCATCACGTCGCGCAACTGGGGACTTCAGCACTTGCCGGAGCTGGCCGAACAGGCGCACAAGGCAACCGGCGTCGCGAGAGATGTTTGCGG
>DASXYR010000337.1:0-1523 GCA_036502385.1 Gemmatimonadaceae bacterium | reverse complement strand
GTCGTCTTTCGCCGTATGGCGGCTTTACGACCCTTACGGCAAGCTCGTCCAGCAGTCGAGCTCGCTCGATGATATCGATCTGCAGACTTCGCTGACGCTGAGCGGAAATTACACGCTGGCCCTCGCAGGATACGCGTTCTCGTCGCAACCCTTGAGCTACAGCTTCACGCCCTACAAGATTGTGGACACGGTCCAGGCCCTGACCCTCGGCGCGGTGGTCAACGGATCGATTACAGCGCCAAACCAGAAGAACATTTTCACGTTCGACCTCGCGGCACCGGCCGAACTCTTGCTCACGAATGCGGGGTCGGACACCAGCGAGATGTTCGCACTGACCGGGCCGCGCGGCACGGAATTCACAGCTCGCGCCCTGTCGTCGACGAGTGTCGCCGTGGTGCCGGCCGGCCATTACACGCTGACCGTGACCGGTCCGACGTTCACGCCCACGCACGATTACGCCTTTCAGCTTCAGGACTTGAAGTCCGCGTCTCAGATTCAATTCGAAGCAGCGACATCGGGAACGCTCAATCCCGGCAGCGGAGCGGCGGCCTACGCCTTTTCGGGCAACGCCGGCGATCATGTTTCGATCGAAGCGTTGAGCAATACCGGCGATCTCAACTGGCGTGTCGTCGATGCTTTCGGCAATGACGTCACACAGGCCTTCTTCTCGCCCTCCAATTCAGGAGACGTGGGGCGGTTGCCGGCGACCGGAAACTTCACGCTCGTCATCTATGGCTACAGCTATAACCTTCTGACCCCGATCAGCTTTTCCTTCAAGGCGCACAAGCTGATCGACACCACCAGCACGCTCACGCTGGGGGCGCTGGTCGACGGCAATATCACGACCGCGAGTCAGCAGAATGTCTATACGTTCAGTCTTGCGGCGCCGGCGCGGCTCGTCTTCGACGCGCAGACCACCGACTTCAACCTGATCTGGAGTCTGACTGGACCTCGCGGCAACGAAACGAACGGCTTTAATTCGTTTTATTTCGGGGACGGGCCGATCAATTCGGTCCTCCCGGCGGGCAACTACACGCTGCTCATCAAGCGGAGCGACAATCTGGCCGGACACTATTCGTTCCGGCTGATGGACGTCGCAGCAGCGCCACGCGTCGATAGCGGCATCATCCAGCAGGGAACACTCAACCCCGGCGATGCCGCGGCGATTTATCAGTTCGACGTCCACGCCGGGGACACGATCTATCTCAAGGAAAAGTCATTGAGCGGGGGATCGCCCGACTGGGTGATCTATGATCCCAAGGGACAAGCGCTGTGGTTCGGCAACACGCTGCAGGACGAGGAATTGAGCGCCGTCGCGCTCGGCGGCACCTACACGCTCATGCTCCTGGGCGCTCGGACGGATACCCTGCCGGTCACCTACAGCTTTGCCATTTATACCTCGCATGTCGCGACGCCCATCCAGATTACGCCCTCGACGGCGCAACCAGCTCCCGACCTGATCGCGACTGAGCTCTCGGTGAGTGCCGTCGACCAGATCCAGTCCGGCGGCACGATCACGGTGA
>DASXYR010000336.1:0-6928 GCA_036502385.1 Gemmatimonadaceae bacterium | reverse complement strand
GTGTTTCCGTAAGGAATTCGCGGCTCGAGATTGTTGAACCTCGCCCCGAAGTTTCCAAAGTTCATCGTGCACACATCCGACGTTACGCAGCCGAATATGTATGGGGTGACATCTCCGCCGTCGTCCGGCCCAGCAGAGACTGAGGTCATGTACCAAGAACGAATCGTGGACTGAGCCAGCGATCTCACGTCGGCAGGCGACGACAGCGCCCGTTTGACGTCCGGCTGGTTCGGATTGGTGACGTCGAGATTGTTGCACGCACCCGCGAGCAACACGGCCGCCGCCCCAATAATTGGATAGGTTTTTCTCAAATACATCATCAGTTAGAACTCCATGTCAAAGTGGGGGTCAGAACGTCAACTCCACCTGACCAGTGATTGTCCTGAAGTTGGGATAACGGAAACCATCAACGCGGAAGTTGAAGTCGCCGCCACCCGTTACGTCCGGATCAAATCCGGTGTACTTCGTCCAAGTGACCAGGTTACGGCCAATGAGCGCGAGCTTGACGCCACTCGCGATGCGGTTGATACCCGCAAACTGCAGGGCGCGCTCACCCAACGTGTACGCGACTGAGAGCTCCCGGAGCTTGACGTATGAGTCACTCTCCACGAAGTAATCACTCGCGACAAGACCGTTATACAGGCTTCCGGTGAAGACCGTGGCCGGAATCTTCTCGGCATCCGGCACACCAGCCATGTTCGCGTCTCCGGAACGCCAGTCCTGCATCATCCACTGCTTTGTAAAGTTGTAAACCTGGCCCCCGTGCTGCCCATCGAAGAGGGCGTACACCGAGAAGCTCTTGTAGCGGAAGTTGTTCGAGAAGCCCCAGTTGAAGTCGGGGTTCACGTCGCCGATCACGTGCTGATCGATGCCTTGCGCATCGACGTACTTGATGAGCGCACCCGGAGTGCTCGTCTTGATCAGATAACCAAGGCGATTGACCGAGTAGTCAGTTTCGAGCGCGGCCGCATTCGCGGGATTCTCCTTCAGCTGCGCGAAGGACCTCACCCACTTCTGGCCGTACATGATTCCAAGCGGCTGTCCCTGAGCGTAATAGAACATGTCCTGGCCCTGACCCAGTCCGGGAACCCGGAAAGGAGCACGACCCAGGCGATCGATCTTCTGCTTCGTATGGTCGCCAGTCAATGTGAACGAGTAGTTCACGTTGGCGCCTCTCAATACTTCCGTCTCGAGGCTGAGCTCGGTCGTTCTCGCCGAGATGTCAGCAGCATTTTGTACCTGCTGCGTAAACCCGCCCGACTGCGCGAGCGAAAGCGGAACGGCGAGGAAAGCTCCCTTGGTGACGCGGTTGGCCTGAACCACTTCGAGGTTGAACCGGTCCATGAAAGCCGCGTTGATTCCGAACTCGTCCTCAGTAGCGACTGCCGGGCGCAGGTCGTTGTTGCCAACCTGGCTCTTGCTGATCGAGCCGCCGCTGGTGCTGTACGTCTCATACTGATCGGCGAAGTTTGGACGGAGTCCTGCCGTTCCACGTCCCGCGCGGAGCTTGAGCTCCTGGAAACCGGGAATGTGGAAGTCCTCGCTTACCCGCCATGCGCCGGAAATACGGTAAAAGTTCTTCCATCGGTTGTTCGAGCCGAAGAGGGAAGAACCGTCCTTACGCCACATTCCGTCGATGATGTAGCGGTCCTTGATATCCAATGTTTCGGATCCGAGATAGTTCACGTTGCGCTCGATCTGGTCGACCGAGTTGATCGAGATCTGCTTCGGATCGGCCGCATCAAATTCCGGCACGTTGAGCACGTTCAACTTGCTGGTCGATCCATTGAACTGGCTGTAGTTCAACTGTTCGTAAATCGTGGCAACACGAGTGGTGGTGTTGACGGAAAGGAAGCTGCCGATTGCGGTGGCAGAAACCTGACTGTTCATCGCGTTGTTGACGTACGTGTAGCGGTTGAGCGAACCCGCCCCAGGTGTCCCACCGATGGTCATGAACCCCTTCGGGTCGTACGTGTTCTCGCGATTGTTCAGCCGGTCAGCGCCATAGTTGGCGTCGAGGTTGAGCCAGCTGAAAGCGCGGTAGCGGCCCGACACAGACCCAAGAAAGCGATCGCGGTTCAGGGTGTACTTCTCGTACGCGAGCGTGTAAAGCGGATTTCCGCGCGCGCTTGGATCAAACGGCAGTGCGCGCCAGTAGAGAGTGGTGTCCCTGCCATTGGGCTCATACCATGGCGTCGCGAGATTCTGGTTGGGCGGCGCCTGCATGAATGCGAAGAACGAGTCAGCTCCGCCGAACGTATCAACGTGTTCGTCGTTCTTTACATTCGCGTACGTCATGCTCAGCGACATGTCAAGCTTGTCGCCAATGCCCTGATCGACGTTCACTCGTGCATTCTGGCGGTATTGTCCATTGCGAAGGGGAAGCACGCCGGCGTTGTGGTCGCTCGTGAACGATGACCCGAAATTGGTGTTGCCGCGGCGCATCCCAACCTGAGCATTCGTGCTCATGAACGACCCATCCTGCATCCATGTCTTCAGCTGGTTCCTGAAGGCGAAGGGGCCGGTCGTGGGATAGGGAATGTCGAAGTAGTTGCTGCCGATTACCGGCGCACCGGAGCCGTTCACGAAGACGCTTCCGTCCGGATTCAGCAGATATCGCGTGCTGGTGTTGAACGACGGAAAGTGCGCGACCGATGACCGGCCAATTTCATTTCGGGAGATGATCTGGACATTCCCCTCGGGCACGTTCTTGCCGCGCTTGGTCGTGATGGCGATGACGCCGTTCGCACCGTTGGAGCCGTAGTACGAGGAAGCGGTAGCTCCCTTGAGTACTTCGATCGAAGCGATGTCATTGGCATCGATGTCCGAAATGCTCGACCTGGTCTCGATCCCATCCACAATGATGAGGGGGGCGCTGCCGCCAATCGCCAGGTTCGTCGAGCCGCGAAGACGAATCGCCGGCTCAGCACCGGGAGTGCCGTTGCCAAGTGATATGCGAGCTCCGGCAACCTTGCCCTCGAGCGCAGAGACTGGCGAGGCCGCGGGAACCTTCGTGACCTGTTCCTCCGAGACGTGCGCAACGGTGAAGGGCAGTTTTCGCTGCTCGGTCCCGGTTGCGACGCCCGTCACGATGACCTCTGAAAGATTGAACGGGTCTGCGACGAGGGAGAAATTCACCGTTTGCGAGCCAGGAGTCAGCGTTACAGTACGCTGGCCTTGCTGGAAGCCGATGAACCGACCAACTACGACAGCCGGCTGGCTCGTGACTCTCGAGTCAGGAACCGTAAGCCGGTAGTTCCCACTCGCATCAGCTTCTGCGCGAAGCCCCAGCGATGGGATTGCGATATTTGCGCCCGCAATTGGCGCGCCCTGCTCGTTGGTCACTCGCCCTGTGATGACCGTTTGCGCCTGTGCGGATGGGGTGGCGAGAAGTCCGATAACCAGCGCCACCAGCGGAGCGATACCTCGCTTACCTACTAGTCTTGTCATCTCCATCTTCCTCCCACTGCCGGTGAAAGAGACAGGCTCCGCCCTATCAAAATCCACGCAGCAGCCTGGCCGGGAGGCGAGGCTGACGAGCTAGAATGTCGGGTGGGTGGGCCAGTACCAGGTCCCGGATCCAACGATCCGGGCCCTAGTGTCGAGAAAATGCTACTCGGGACGCGACAGCACAAGTAGAACTTTCGGGCGGGCTCAAATCACCGGTGAAGGACGCTAGTTGCCCGGTGGGGGTACCGAGTCGGGAGCCGGGAAGGAAAAAACGAAGGGGAGCTGGACTAGCTGCCGCACCGGATTGCCCTGCAGCACCGCTGGCCTGAAGACTGCCCCCTCCAGCGCCGACTTCACCGCTGAGGCAAAATACGGGTGCGTTGCCGAGGCGATGGTGAGGGTCCCAGGCTCGATCTTACCGTCCTGGCCGACGATGAATTCCGCCACCACCCGTCCCGGCACGCGTGCCGCCCAAAGGGAGTCCGGATAGACCGGAAGCTCTGACCCACCGCCGATCCAGGCGGCGGGTTCGCCCACCTGATCCGCGGTATAAACGGTGTGCTCCGCCACGAGTCGCTCCAGCTCGGTGCGCGATACGGGCTCGCGATTGCGTGGCTTGGGTCGGAAGGGCCGCGACCATACCGCTATAACGCCGCAGTTCTCACTTCCCGAAGCCACCATGAACTGCGGTGGAATGGACATCCCGGAATACACCTCTATTCCCTCCACTCCGGAGAGATCGATCATGTCGAGGTCCATGGTGCCCGATGTAGCCGGAAACCCATCCATAAAAAAGAGCGGGGCGCAGCGTGCCCCACGCAGTGACACAGTAATTACGCCGCCTCGAAGAGTCCGAACTGACACGGCAGGCATTTCGCGCAGCGCGTCCACGAAGCGTGCCGAGTTCATCCGATCGAGCTTGTCGCGAGTGACGAAATACCCAACGTGCTTCGACTTCCGCTCGTTGAATCCCGACAGGCGAGAGTCGTACGCTTCGGCCCTCTTGTGGATTTGGACGGGTGCGAGCTGCTCGGGAACCGGTGCGAGCGCAGGATTCAACTCGAGCTCAGCGCCTGCTGCAATCGTGACCGACGTCGAAACTGGACGATAGCCGAGGCGCCGCACTTCGATGACGGCTTGGCCCTGCGGGATCCCGGCGAGACGAAATGTCCCGTCATCATCGCTTGTGGTTCGGAGCGCAGAACCCTTGATCGCAACCTGGGCGTCGCTCACCACGCCGCCGACGGAGTCGTGTACCACTCCGCGCACGGATCCGGCCGGCTGACTTGCTGCAACCCCCGGAACGAGCGCGACCAGCAGGATGAGCTGCGCGCCTCGGAAAGCTCTCACAATCGAATTTGATTTGTTGGTACGAGCTTGCAGTCCGTCGCGCATCGCAATCTCCCGGGGAGAAGCCGGACCCCTTATGGTACGATGACAGGCGGGTATTGTTTCGTCAAGAAATATCTACCCGTAGAACCTGTACATGCGCCGGCTGGACAAAAAAAAGCCCCCGCGATTTGCGGGGGCTTTTTTTTGCACCAAGCTGTATTACGGGCTTATGGGGTAACCGTCGCCGTGAGTGTCCCGCCAGCATACGGATCCCAGACTGCCACGAAGATGTACCAGGTTCCCTTTGCAGGATTTGTCACAGAGCAGGACTCTGCATTTCCCCCTGCCCCGGATGCGCAGCCTCCAGGCGGCGGAAATTGGGAATCATCCGGAGGACTCCCCTTCTGGACGTAGATGTCGCCGTCACCAGTTCCACCGGTAAACGTCACAGTCAGCTTGGTCGCGCCCGCCGGAACACTGATATGGTAGGTCAGGCCTTCGGAACGCACGCGCGCGCCGCTGGAGACCCCGGTCACGGCAACGCCGCTGGTGAGTCCGATCCCGACCACCGGCAGAACCGTGATGCTGGCCGAGCGGATCTGCGTGGGGTCGCCCGTCTCCGTGGCGGTGACAGATGCACTTCCCGGCGCGATACCCGTGACCGTGCCATTCGCTGAAACCGTAGCGATCGTTGCGTCGGTGGTCGCCCACGTGACTGGAACAGCCGTGCCGTTTAATGTGGCGGTGAAATCCTGTGTCGTCCCCTGATCAATTCCGGCAAAAAGCGGATCCACCAGAAGAAGTCCGCTGGATGGGCCTACATCGGGGACGTTGTCACCGCAGCCAAGGACCAGGGCCGCGAGCAACGTACTGGAGAATAGACGGATAATGCTACGATGGGTCATTGGGTGGGCTCCACTTAACTGGACTCCGAGCGGGTGCCCGACAATCGGACGGGTGTGATCGGAGACTCTTGTGAATTTGCGCTAAACTACGACGCGGAACGCAATTGGACAACCCGGAGTTTTTCAAGATTGTCCAATCGCCATGGGACCAGCGCGGAAACCGCGGCTCGGTTCCTTATCGAAATCCCGTTTTCGCGGGGGGCGCGGGTGGACTCGGAGGCGTCGGGATCGAAGGTGCCTGACGCCCGTTGTCGCGCACAGGCTCCGTCCTGTCGCGACCGGTGTCCCCGCCCTGAAGCATGCCGCTTCCCGAAACGAGCTGCGCCGCGAGCACCGTCTGAATCACGCTCGTGATGTTGCTCGTCGCGGACTGCGCCGCGCCTCCCTCGGCCGAATCACCCGAGATCGTGACCAGTCTCGCGCGCGACAACGCTTCCGCGATCATCGGGGCGATCTCGGGGATCATCTCGATCTGCCTGTATCGGAAATAGGCTTCGCCTCCGGCCTTGATCGCCTCGTTGACCTTCTGGATGCTCTCGGCGTTCGCCTGCGCTACCGTCGTGATGCGGATTGCCTCGGCTTTCGCACGCGCCTCGGCATCGATGCGCAGACGTTCGGCGTCCGCGCGCGCCTGCGCGATCTGGGTTGCCTCGAGCTCCGCCACCCGCTGGACGCCGAGCGCGGTCTGCTTCTTCGCTTCTGCCTCGGCGATAAGCGCTGCGTTCGACGCCTTCGTCTGCTCCAGCTCGCGCTGCTTGTCCGAGATCACGCGCTCGGCCTCGAGCTGCGCATCCTTTGCGCGGCGTGCCTGCTGCGCCGTGACGATGTCAGCATTCGCCTGCGCCTCCGCCGCCGACTGCCGCCGACGCGACTCCGCTACCTCTGACTGCACGACCTTGATATTCAGCGAGTTGAACGTGAGACCTAGGTCGGTGAGCTCACGCGAGCACGCTTTTCTGATGATCACGGCGAGCGGATCATCGTCGTCCTCCATGCCGAGCGGTTCCTGACTGTGCGCCAGCGCGGTCGATTGGTCTGACGCGGCGGTGAGACTCGTGCTCTGACCCGCGCCCGCCGTAAGCTCTGGACGCGCCAAGGCTGTCGCGTACACCGATGGAGCAGTTTTCGCCGAGAAGAGCTGATCGTGCGTGAGCAGGTTGATGGCGCGACGCGCGGAGCTGGAGAGAAGATCGATGAGGATGTTCTCCTGGTCCGCCGCATCCTTGGAGAAGAATCGGTTT
>DASXYR010000335.1:0-2029 GCA_036502385.1 Gemmatimonadaceae bacterium | reverse complement strand
AACCGCGCGAAGGGCATCAAGGTCTATCGCGACGATGCCTACCTCAAAGCCCGGGCGGCGGCACGCAGCGCGAATCGGCGCGTATCGCTCGCGGCGCGGATTCGCAAGTGGCTCGCGCGATAGCGCTCGGCCAGCGTATCGAGGCTGCGCCGCGTCGCTCGGCGGTCAGTTGCTCATCGTGGAGCCCGACGCAATTTTGCTTCCCCCCATCCCGCATCGCTCGATAGATTCCCCGTCACCCATCGTGTGGTCACGGATCCTTGAGCTCGTCGGACTTGGCTACGGGAATCGCGCAGCGGCGCAAACAGTTCGGCTTGCATTTGAAGCCAAATTTCCCGAGGCCGAAGCGACGGACGTGCGGCTGCGCGCCCACGAACCCGACCGCGACGTAGTCGCCGTGCTCTATCGTGATCGAGTTCACCGCACGATGAGGCGAGGCATGCCGCTCTACAGGCTCTTCGCCGTTCGTCGTGACCTCACCACCGAGGAGTTGCCAGCCGAGCCGGACTCTCCGTATTTGATTCGAGGAATCAAGTAGCAGTCTCTCGGCGCCACCACCGCACGCATAGACTTCAGCCCGCAGCGGCAGCTTCGACACCTAGTCGACCTGTCCGCTCGCGTCCTCAGCGAGATCTTGCGTGACTCGAAGTCCGTTTCGGTCCGGTCATTGATCTCGTCACACTGCTGTCAGCGATGGCGGTGCAGCAGAATGCTGCAGGGGCCAAAACACGCTGTTGCCAATGATCCCTCGTAGTAGGATGCGGTCGTGTCCGATTCGACGAAGTTCAAGGGACCGGGGAGTTCGAGGCGTGAGAACGACGACGAAGAGACTCCGGCGTCGCCAGAGCTCGACCGGAAGCCGAGGGGCCTTTGGCAACAGCTGGATGGACGCGCGCCCGCGCCGAGTGCGAACAAGCCACGGGGGATGTGGGATTGGGTCAACGCTCGCGCGAATGGCGAGCACGACGCGTCCCCTCAAGGCGTAGCAGATCGCGGCGTGGCGTCTCCGAGCTCCGACCTTCCGTTTAGGAAGGAAATCCAGGCGTCATTCGGTCCGCACGACGTCTCCGGAATTCGTGCACAGATCGGTGGTCCCGCGGCGCAGGCATCGCAGGCGCTCGGTGCGCGCGCTTATGCGTCCGGCGATCGCGTTGGATTCGCGGAAGCGCCGGACCTTCATACGGCTGCGCACGAGGCAGCGCACGTGGTGCAGCAACGGTCGGGTGTCGCGCTAAAAGGCGGGATCGATCAGCCCGGCGACGAGCACGAACAACATGCCGATGCGGTCGCGGATCACGTCGTGCGCGGAGAGTCCGCGGCGCCGCTCCTCGACCGCGTCGCAGGAACTGGAGCGAGTGCGGGGCAAGCGGGCGGACATGTTCAGCGCAAACCAACCGACTCACCAACCTCTGCCTCGCCGGGTCCGACAACCGCACCCGGTACGGCAGAAACGCTCGTCAACGCGGCTCCGAGCGAGATTCTCAAGTTCAAGCACGAATTCCACACCTCGGGTGCGCTGAGCGGAGCTGCTACGTTAAGCGTCGAGACTGGAAAGAGCACCCTCAGTGCGGACGGCGGCCGGATCAAAGCGTTCAAAGAGGCCCTGACACTGAAGCTGAAGGGGATGGCAACGAAGCTCGAGACTACGATCTTGACTGGCAATCTGGAGAGTCTGGAAGTTATCGACGGCGTAAAAATTTCGCTCGATCTCTCCGCCCTGAAAGCCACGACGGACGATCGCAGCTTGGAGTTGCTCGCGATCACGCTCAAGCTGCAAGGAGACGTGAGCCACTGGCTCGACGTGCCGCAGGTCAAGGTGACGATCGATGGCTCGGTGACCTACTCACTAGGTGACGCGCTGGCCAAGGAGCTGAAGGCGTTCGTCCGCGCGGACATCGAGAAGCGATTGATGGCGAAAGAGTTCGAGGACGTCGCGATTGAGGTGGAGAAGAACGCGACTGCCGTACGCGAGCTCGAAAGCAAGATCGGTTCGCTGGAGACCTCGGGCGCCACGCGATCCGAAATCGCC
>DASXYR010000334.1:0-7322 GCA_036502385.1 Gemmatimonadaceae bacterium | reverse complement strand
GGGCCGACCGAGGCTCGGTCTGAAGGTCTACTCGCCGCGAACATGGATTCTGTTGCCCGTCGTGAGATCGAACCGCAACCGGTCTTGTCAATCGGTCGCACATGCTACAAGATCAGAGCATGATCCGCCTGTCGCTCTCCGCCGCGATTCTAGTCACCGTCTCGGTGCACGTCGCGCACGCCCAGGAGCACGTCCACGAACCCGCAGCGGCGACGGAAAAGCTGGGCACCGTGCACTTCGCGACGTCGTGTAGTCCCGCGGTCGCGCCGGGTTTCAATCGCGCCGTCGCGCTGCTTCACTCGTTCGAATTCGGCGCATCGATTCGCGCGTTCAATGACGTGCTCGCCGCCGACTCCACCTGCGCGATGGCCCACTGGGGGATTGCGCTCAGCCGGTGGACCAATCCGATGGCAGCCGGGAATCGCCCTGTCGCCTTGCTGCACCAAGGCCGGCAATCCGTCGACGCCGCTGTCAGGCTCGGCGCGCGCGCGACAGAGCGCGAGCGTGGCTACATAAACGCGGTCGGACAGCTGTACGACGACTTCGAGCACAAGGACCAACGCACGCGGGTTGTCGCCTACGAGCGTGCCATGGGCGACTTGAGCACGCGCGAGCCGGCTGACACCGAAGCGCGGATCTTCTACGCCATCGCGCTCGTCGCCTCGGCGCCTCCGACCGACAAGACCTACGCGAATCAGCTGAAGGCGGGCGCCATGCTCGAGGCGCTGTGGGAAAAGCAGCCCAATCATCCGGGGCTGGCGCACTATATCATCCACACCTACGACTACCCGCCACTCGCCGACAAGGCGCTGGCGGCGGCGCGCCGGTATGCGTTGATCGCGCCATCCGCCGCCCACGCGCTTCACATGCCGTCGCACACCTTCACGCGCGTCGGGATGTGGCAGGAATCGGTCGATGCCAACAAGCGATCGATGGAGGCGGCGCTCGCCACGAACTCCATCGCCGAGGCGCTGCACGCGGCCGACTACGCCATGTACGCCAATCTGCAGCTGGGGAAGGAAGCCGACGCGAAAGCGATTCTCGAATCGCTGCCGGCCCTCGCGGCGCGCTTCGACGCCAACGCGATTACCGGCGCCGCGCCTGGATCTGCCGGTGTCTTCGCGCTGGCGGCGATCCCGGCGCGCTGGGCGCTGGAGCGGCGTGCCTGGCCGGAAGCCGCGGCGCTCGAGCCGCGGCCGAGCGAATATCCTTACACCGACGCGATGACGTATTTCGCGCGCGCACTCGGCGCTTCGCACACGGGAGATCTCGTCAAGGCGAGATCATCGATTGACTCGCTGGCGTCGATCGAACAACGGCTGAAGACGGGCGAACCCTATTGGGCCGGGCAGGTGGCGATCCAGCATCTGGCGGCGCAGGCGTGGCTCGATCTCGCCGAGAAGCGGGAGGCAGATGCGCTGCGGCGGATGAGGGAAGCCGCCGTGCGCGAGGACGCAACCGAGAAGAGCGCCGTGACGCCCGGCCCGCTGGCTCCGGCGCGCGAGCTGCTCGGCGACATGCTGATGGAGCTGAAGCATCCCGCCGAGGCGCACGTGGAGTATCGCGCGACGCTGCAGAAGGAGCCGAATCGCCGGCACGCCCTCTTGGGCCTGTCGTCGATGAGATGATCCGACCGAAGGGCGAGGAGGATCGACCGGCTTACCGACATGGATTCACCCACTACGGGTTCAGGGACGCTCCCTCGACCAGCCACGGAAATGGTGGAGCAAAGTGTCCAGTGCCGGCTGCGAGATCGAGTCCTCCGGCAATTTCCCAAGCGTCGCAACCGTCTGCCGCATCTGATCGAGGTAGATAGCGCACGGGTCACAGACGCTCAGGTGCTGATCGAACCGCTTGCGCATTTCCGCCGGCAGAACACCCTCGACGTAGTCGGTCACCAGCTCGACGACTTCCTTGCACGTCAGACCGCCAAGATCGGGCGTTGCCATCAGTTCCTTTCCTCGAAGTGAGCCTCGAGCGCCGCCCTCACGCGACTGCGCGCGCGATGCAAGAGCACTCTCTGATTGGTCTCGCTTATCTCCAGAACGTTACAAACATCTTCCGACGGCCATCCCTCCACGTCCCGCAGCGTGATCACCTGCTGCTGCGGCCCCGGCAGCTGAGCGATCGCGCGCTGAACGAGGTCCATTGTTTCCGCCGTCAGCAACGTCGTTTCGGGCGAGTCGCCCCATGAATGCGGCGGGACAGCCCAGTTGTGTGGCCACGGATCATCCAGTGTACGGAATCTGTCGGCGGGCACCGCCGGCTCCGACTCCATTTCGGCTTCCCCGGCGAGCGAGGAAAATGAAAGCGTTCGCCCCTCTCGCACTGCACGGGTGCGCGCCCGGTTGACGAGGATCTGAAAGAGCCAGGTCTTGAACGATGCCCTGCCTTCGAAACGTTCGATGCCCTGGAGCACGCCGAGCCAGGTGTCCTGCACGACTTCCTCGGCGAGCTCCCTCGTCCGGCAATAGACCAGCGCAAGACGCATCAGCTGACCCTGATAACGCTGCAACAGCGTCACAAAGGCCATTTCGTCGCGGCGCTTGAGCGCGGCGACGAGCTCGGCTTCGCTGTCGCCGACGGAAGACATCGGAGCCGCCAACAAAGGCGGCTCCGATTCGGTTGTAACGCCTGGAGGAGTTCGCGGACTAAGCATCAGGAAGAGTCAAACGCTACGACGCGTTCCGAATCCTGTCCATAGCGGCGATGCCCGCAATCCAGTGCAGCTCAACCTTCTCCGGAAAACAATCATGCTCATGAACACCCGCACCCACCTCGCCAATCTCTCTCGCCTCGCGACATTCATTGGAATGGCGACCCTCGCCGCCTGCTCCGACAAGACGGCGTCCACCATTCTCGCGCCGGATCAAACGGTCGCCTTGCGCGATGGCGGCGACAGTCGCTCCGCAGAAGGCGCCGTCTACGTCACCACCAACGGCGTCGATGGCAACGAAGTCAAGGCATTCAGTCGTGGCTCCGACGGATCGCTTACAGCGCTTGGCGCCTTCGCAACTGGCGGCACGGGCGTCGGTGGAACCGCGGATCCATTGACATCGCAGGGCGCGGCGGCGCTCAGTCCCGACCACAGACTGCTCTTCGTCGTCAACGCCGGCAGCAACGACGTCTCGGTATTCCGCATCAAGAAGGATGGCCTCAAGCTGGTCGACCGCGAGCCTTCGGGCGGTGCGTTTCCAAACAGCGTCGCGGTCACCGAAGACGCGGCATATGTACTGAACGCGACCAGCAACGAGGTCAGCGTATTCAGCTACAACGAGTCGGGCAATCTGCGCGCGCGGGGCAACGCGGCGCTCAGCGCGAATACTTCGGGACCGAGCGAAGTTCGGGTCAGTCCCAATGGACGCTGGCTCGACGTCACCGAGCGCGGCAGCAACACCATCGATGCTTTCCGAATCGATGAGCACGGCAACCTCAGCGCCCCGGTCAAGAGCGCGTCCGCAGGTCCAGGCCCATTCGGATTCCAGTTCACGCCGAGTGGAAGATTGGTCGTCTCGGAAGCCGGCGGTGCATCGGCGTCCTCGTATAGCCAGGCTGGTAACGGCTCTCTCACCGCGGTGAGCAGCTCGATCTCGAACGGTGGGCAGGCGGCGCCATGCTGGTTGATTGTCGATTCACGTGGACGCTTTGCGTACACCGCCAACGCCGGTGGCTCCAGCATCTCGGGCTTTGCAATCGGAAGCAATGGCGCGCTCACTCTCATCACTCCGGGCGGACGCACCGGCGATCTCGGCGCCGGCGCGCAGCCGCTCGACATCGACTTCGGCGGCAACGGACGCTTCCTGTACGTTCTGAAGAATGGAACCGGCAGCATCGGCGCCTTCGCGGTCAACGCCGACGGAACGCTGAGCGCGCTTGCCGATACTCCCGGGCACTTCGCCCAGTCCGGCTATATGGGATTGGTAGCCTACTGAGTATAGGCGGACTGAGGGACGAGGACTAACGGCATTGATAAACGCGGACTAATCGAGGAACGAGGACAGGGGTCCTCGATAGTTCTCGCTCCTCGATTAGTCCGCGATGATCGATGCACTTGGTCCTCGGCCCTCGGTCTTTAGTAGACCAAGTCGCACCTGCTCATAATCGCTCGGTACATCAAGATCGGCGAGTTTGCCATCATCCCAGTGCAACACTTCCGCTTCGCTCCGATGCCGCTTCACCACCACCTTTCCGCAGCCCTCTCCCTCCATCGTTTGCAGCTCCGGAAAAAGCGCGCGGTCATACAGCATTGGTGGCGCGTTCACCCCCCCGTAGTCGGAGATCACCAGCGGCGGTCGCCCGCGCGCGTGATAACGCTCGACCAGCGCCGCGATCATGTCGGCCGAGACGAACGGCATGTCAGCCAGCATGACCACCGCGGCGTCGACGGTTGCCGGCAAATTGGCGATTCCCGTTTTCAGAGAGGAGTTGATGCCGCTGGCGTAGTCGGGGTTGACCACCGTGCGGCACGTCGGTCCCACGCCTTCCAGCTCGCGCTCGACCCGCTCGGCATCGTGACCGAGCACGACGATCACGGGGTCCAGTTCGGCGACGATGGCTCTGTGCACGGCACGACGCACGACTGTCTCGCCGTCGATTTCGAGGAGGAGCTTGTTGGTCCCCATCCGGGTGGATGGACCGCCGGCCAGCACTACACCGCCCACTCTCTCCCTCGTCTCAGATGACATGGATTGCGTCCTCGCGCTGGCGCAGATGCATCGGCTCGCGACCCGAAACGCGGGCGAGCAGCTCCGCCACGATGCTCACCGCGATCTGCTCCGGCCCATCCGCGCCAATGTCGATACCGATCGGTCCGAAGATGCGTTCGTCGTTTTCCGAGCGGAGCTCGCGGAGGATTTCCTCGGTGCGAGCGCGCGGTCCCAGCACGCCGATGTAAGGCACATCGCTCGCCAGCAGTCGCGCCACCCATTTGCGATCGTGCTCGACGGAGTGCGTCTTGACGACTGCGTAAGTGAGCGGGCCCAGCTGAACGTCGGGCGTCTCTGTCTCTGCCCGCGCTTCGACGAGACGGACTCCAGCAGGATAATTGTCGGACGAGAGAAACGCCGGACGATGATCGACGACGGTGACGCGGAATCCAACTTCCATCGCGAATCGGGCGAGCGGGCGAGTATCCTCTCCGGCCCCGAAAACAACCAGCGATGGCGGCGGCACCTGTAGATCGACAAACACGTCGCAGCCTCCGAAATTCCGCCGTTGCGACAGGCCGAACTCGAAAAGGTCATTCGCCTCGTTTCCGATACGACGGTCGAGATTCACATCACCCGTCGAGCCAAACCGCTCTCCGTCCGGAGTGACAACGACGGAGCGTCCAATTGCACGCGGGCCGATCACCGTGCAAACCGCGAACGGATTGTCTCCCTGCAGTAGTCGCGTTACCGGGCCGGCAATCTCCAGCAGATCGGGTACGGCGCGCTGGACGAAGATGTCCACTGAGCCATTGCAGCCGAGTCCGAGACCGATGGGAAGCTGGTAGTCGGTGCCGGTGTCGTAATGCAGCAGACGGGCTTCCCCGCCACGCATCACTGCGAGCGCGACTTCGCGCACGTCCGCCTCGAGACAACCGCCGCTGATACTGCCAAGCATCGCGCCGTCATCAAGGATCAGCATCTTGGCGCCGGGCCGCCGGTAAGCCGAGCCATCGATATGAATAACTGTAGCGAGCGCGGCCGATCGCCCGCGCTCGGCAAGAGAGAGGAGCGACTGCAGGATGCGGGATGTCTCTTGCCAGTGCTTCATTGACGCCTCGCGGACGATCGGACGATGCGAGCCACGACGCCTCCTTCGAGGCGATCGAAAGGACTCTCGCAGAAAACCATTGCAATCAGCACGCCTCTTGCACCGCCGATGCCGGTTCTTCGTACAGGTGTCGGCGGTGAATCCAATGCAGATCTCTTCATCGATGCTCGGCATCGGCGACGCAGCCCCCGATTTCGCGCTCATGGAGCCGGGGGCCGATTCGTCGCAGATGCTATCCGACCTCCGGGGATCCACTGTGCTTGTGATCCTTGCTTCGGCGCACTGGGATCCCGTAAAGGATGAGCTCGCCGGGATGTACGCCTCCACCGCGGAAACGCGAGCCATCATACGAATCGTCTCGAATGGGGATCCGGAGATTGCCGGTCTTTTCGGCGTCCGAGACACCACAGCACTCTTCGTCGTCGATGAGCAAGGCGTGATTCGCTGGCGATACGTGAGCGGTGTCGACGCCATTCCACAGAGCTCGATACCGCGAGCATCGGCTCCCGAGCTGCCGTCAGTGCAAACCGGCCTGATGACGACCCGTCGCGAGTTCCTGCAGGCGGCGTTGCTGGCGGCAGCCATCCTTGCCGCCGCGCTGACCCCGAGGAAAGTACAGGCTGCGTTGAGCTCGCTCGATCGCTTACCGTCGGACCGAATCGCGCCGCAGCCGGTCACGCTCAACGTCAACGGAAAAGCGATCGTGGTCAATGTCGAGCCACGCGTGACGCTGCTCGACGCGCTGCGCGAGTACGCGGGAATGACGGGTACCAAGAAAGGCTGCGATCACGGCCAGTGTGGCGCGTGCACGGTTCACGTCGACGGCAGGCGCGTGCTGTCGTGCATGACTTTCGCCGTGATGCAGCAGGGCCGCCAGATCACTACCATAGAAGGTATCGCCCGTGGCGAGACGCTCGATCCGATGCAGCAGGCGTTCATAACGCACGACGGTTTTCAGTGTGGCTACTGCACCTCGGGCCAGATCATGTCGGCCATGGGAGTTGTGCGCGAGCCGTGGGGACCGTCGGACGACGACGTTCGCGAGGCGATGAGCGGCAATATCTGCCGCTGTGGTGCATATCCCGGAATCGTCGCGGCCGTCCAGTCCGTGCGCGCGAGCAGCCCGCGCGCCGCAGGCGAATGATCAACTTCGACTATCGCCGCGCGTCATCGCTCGACAACGCGGTGAGCACTGGCGCCGGGGCGCGGCAGCCGGCGCGTTTTGTCGCCGGCGGAACGACACTCATCGATCTGATGAAGCTCGAAGTCGAGCGGCCTTCCCTCGTGATTGATATCAATGAGCTCAGTGCGAGCGATTCGGGATTGTCTGCGGTAGCCGACCTGCCCGGCGGCGGCCTTCGCCTCGGCGCGCTCGGTCACATGAGCGACGTCGCCTGGGATGCGCGCGTGAAGGAGCGATACCCGCTCGTCAGCCAGTCACTGCTCCTGGCGGCGTCAGGACAAGTGCGCAACATGGCGACGATCGGCGGCAATATTCTGCAGCGTACGCGCTGCCCGTATTTCCGCGACGTCGCAACATCGTGCAACAAGCGCGAGCCCGGGTC
>DASXYR010000333.1:0-8944 GCA_036502385.1 Gemmatimonadaceae bacterium | reverse complement strand
GACCATCTTCCTTCCTTCCGCTGAGGAAGTACGCCCAGCCAAGTGTAGCGAGGGCGCGATCATAACTGGGGTCGAGATCCACCATGTCTTCGGCGGCAGCGACAGCTTCATCGTACCTCCCGGCCCGCAATAGCGTCGTGGCAATATCCATCCGGTGGGCGAGCGGATCCAATTCCTTGGCGCGTTGCTGCAACGCGATTGCCTCATCGAACCGGCCCAGGGCCGCGCACAGTCGTCCGTACAGGTCATAGGTGTCGTCGCTGCTTGGACTCAGCTCCAGGGCCCTCTTGAACTCCCGTTCGGCCCCGAGCCAGTCGAACTCACATACGCCCTTGAGATACCCGAGCGTACAATGCGCGGCGCCGAGATCCGGATCGAGCCTCAGGGCGGTGGCCGCGGCGTCAGCCGCGCGCCGATACGCCGCGTGCGGTTCCATTGAGCCGCTCTCAGCCAACTCCGTGTACGTCATCGCAAGATTGCAATAGGCGAGGGCGAACGTCGGATCGCGCGCAATTGCGCGCTCGAATCGCTCGATTGCTTGCGCGTATCCCTCAGACGTGTACTTGATGAACAGCTGCCTCCCCTGCTGATAGAGCTGGTAAGCCTGAAGATCCTTCGTCGGCTCCTTCCGCACACGCGTCTGCTCCTCTCGTGACAATTCCGCGTTGAGCGCGGCGGCGATTTGGAGCGCGACGCCGGTTTGAATGGCGAAGATGTCCGTCAGCTGCCTGTCGTATGTCTCGGCCCACAGATGCTGATCGGTCTCGACGTCGATGAGCTTTGCGACGATTCGCACACGATCGCCGGCGTGTCGTATGCTGCCGTCCAACACCGTAGTCGCACCAACCCTTCTTCCGATCTCCTTCAGGCTTTGCACTCGCTGCTTGAATGGCATCACTGACGTGCGTGAGATCACCCGAAGTGCGCGCATCTTCGACAGCTGCGCGATGACGTCTTCCGTGATGCCGTCAGCAAA
This sequence comes from Gemmatimonadaceae bacterium, assembly GCA_036502385.1. Taxonomy (GTDB): domain Bacteria; phylum Gemmatimonadota; class Gemmatimonadetes; order Gemmatimonadales; family Gemmatimonadaceae; genus UBA4720. The sequence continues at coordinate 7,968 of DASXYR010000333.1, read as the reverse complement.
AATCTCGTCGGCTGGTTCCGACGTGATGTTGAGGAAGGGCAGCACGGCCACTGAACGCACAGGCTGGGGTGCGAGCCCGTTACCGATTGGCGCCGGCGTGACCGCGGTTGCCCGCAATTGCGCCGCAAGCGCGACCACTTTGGGGTCCGGCGCGAGGTCGAGGTCCGCGCGCAATCGGTTGACGTGCTCGCTCGCGTGATGGATTGCGCCGAGGCGGTCGCCGGCGTCGTCGAGCGCGCGCATCAATGCCTGCGCGTTCGCTCCGGAATGGGGATCGGCTGCCACGAGGCGAAGGCACGTGCGCACCCTGCCATGGACATCCCCCGATTGTTTCTGTCGCTCCGCGAGAGCATGAAGCGCCCCCGCGTATGCGTGCGAGAGCTCGGTGCGGCGTTCATCGAGCCAGTAGCCGAATTCGGTTGAATCATCGAGATGGAATCCGTCGAGGAGCGAGCCGGCGTAGAGCCGCACGACGCGCTCCGTCTCGTCAGCGTCGATCGCGGTTCGGAGATCGTACAGGTCGCAGCTGACGCGGGATGGGTTGAGCAGAAGTCCATCGCCGGTCGATGCGATCGCGCCATCGCCAAGCGCGGTGCGGAGGACGTGCACCGCCAGGTTGAGCAGACGCCGCGCGTTCGCGGTATCCCGCTCGGGCCAGAGAAGCGACATCGCCCGTTCGCGTGAGAGCGGCTGCGGCCACGCGGCCACGATGAGCGTCAGCAGCGCAATGCGATGCCGTTGTGCCGGTGGGCCGTTGAGGGGAGCGTCTCCGGAACGCAGGGACGCGCCCCCGAGCAGTTGGACTGTGATCATTCGTCGTTGGTCCGCCCGCTAATCCGTAGCTAATTCCTGGCGCAAGGAACTGTTAACCGGTCTGCGTCATTCTTCTCGCGGGTCGAAGATAACCTACAACCTACGAGGCAATGATGAAACGAATTGCACCAATGCTCGCCGGAATCGTACTGCTTGCCGGATGCAGCAGCGAGCCGATCACCACGGTGAATGCTACGCGCGCGGAGACACAGACTCCGGCGATCCGGGAGTCCGACGCTGACGTGAACAAGGACCTTGCGACGCTGCGCCAGGTGACCGCGTCGTTCCACCAGTTCGACAATGCGACCGCTGCCGGATGGGCCGCCAAAATCACAGGATGCATGACGGATCCTGCTTTGGGGGGCATGGGCTTTCACTACGGCAATACCGCGCTCATCGACGGAACGGCACGGGTCGACCAGCCGGAGCTGCTGCTTTACGAGCCCGAAAAGAACGGCAACCTGAGATTGGTGGCGGTCGAGTACATCATTCCGTACACTTTCCACAGCCGCGAATCGGCGCCACCGGTCCTGTTCGGCAAGGAGTTCAAGCAAAACGATGTGTTTCAGCTCTGGGGTCTGCACGCGTGGGTGTGGGAAAACAACCCGAGCGGGATGTTCGCCAACTGGAACCCGAACGTAAACTGCGACAACACGACCGACATAATGGCCATGGCTCACAACTGACGAGCCTTCACGTTTCACCTTTCACGGAGGGCAGGCGATGCCGAAATACATCATCGAACGTGAGATCCCCAACGCTGGCGCGCTATCAGGCGCGGAGCTGAAGGCGATCTCGCAAAAATCTTGCGGGGTGCTGCAGCAGCTCGGCCCCAGCATTCAGTGGGTGCAGAGTTACGTAACGGAAGACAAGATTACCTGCGTTTACATCGCCCCCGATGCCGAGATCATCCGGGAGCATGCCAGGCTCGGCGGGTTTCCGGCGGACCGCGTCCTCGAGGTCGCCATGATCATCGATCCGACAACGGCGGAGTCGAATGATCTCGTAGCAGCGGTGTAGCAAACAGCGATCGATTTCCGATCTTGGTGCCCGGTGCTGCCTGTTCGGCGGCGCCGGGCATTTGTTTTTCGAAGCGATTTCCCGTCCTCGCGTGAATCCAGTTCGGATGTAACTTGGGCGTCAGGCAAATCGCCAAACAGCAATCGGATGCGACTCAAGTCTCTTTTTCTCATTGCAGTTTTCGCGCGGGTCGCCACGGCGCAGACTCCCGACACGACGCATGCCGCGCCCGGCGCCACCATAAGTGGCGTCGTGCGGGACAGCATCGGCCACGCACCGTTGGCGGGAGCGATGGTGCAGCTCGTCGGGGCTGACAGCGGTACGAGCTTCGGACGGGCGGCCGCCTCCGATGCACTCGGCCGGTACACGCTCAGCAATCTGCCCGATGGACACTACACGATCGGGTTCTTCCATCCGATGCTCGACTCACTCGGGGTAGAGCCGCCGCTTCGGCCGGTGAACATCGAAGGTCATCAGCCAGTCCACCTCGATCTTGCCAGTCCCTCGGTGGGGCAGGTGCGGTCAGCGGTCTGCGGAGGTCCGTCGAGCGCTGATTCGGGCGCCGTTGTAGTGGGAATCGTCCGCGACCCGCGCGACCGCGCACCGGCGTCGGGGGTCGCGGTCACTGGCGAATGGCTCGAGCTTTCTTTCACGACGCAGGGACTCGTTCGCCGCGCTCCTCACCTCGTTGCGACGACGGGCGAGAACGGCTGGTTCGCTCTCTGCAACGTGCCGGCCGCAGGCACGATGGCTCTCACCGCCGCTCGAGGAGAGGACAGTACAGATCGCATCGAGCTGCAGATTCCCGCCGAGGGATTTCTGCGGCGTGAGCTGTATATCGGTCCGTCACGCACCGTAGTGACCGCCAGTGAAGCGCAGCCAGGGGACACGGTCGCGCGTCCGCCACGCCGCGTACGCGTGGGCGATGGTCGGGTAAATGGCGTTGTGGTCAGGATCGCCGACGGGAGACCGCTCGCGGGTGCGCACGTGGGCATCGTGAATGGTCCGCAGACTACGGCGAATGAGCGCGGTGAATGGACACTCGTCGATGCCCCCACCGGAACGCGGATGCTCGATGTCCGCGGCGTTGGGTACTATCCCGAGAGTCGGCCAGTGGACGTGATTGCCGGCGCAACGCCGATTCGTTCGGCGCTCTTCACGCTGACGGCGATGCTCGACACCGTAAAGGTCACGGCCAGCCGATTGCGATTCGACCGCGATCGGAGCGGATTCGAGGCGCGCCGCCGGTCGGGAGTCGGCCGCTATCTGACGCCGGCAGATATTGCGCGACGCGGACCGATAGTCACATCCGACATTTTCCGCTCAATGTCTGGCGTGAGGTTGGAGATCGGCCCGGGAGGAGTCGAAAGACAGATCACGATCAATGGGCCGTTCGGGTACTGCCAACCCTCGATCTATCTCGATGGATTTCGCTTCGACAACATCAGCGCGGACGACATGGACAGTTGGACGAGTCCCGGACGACTATCCGGCGTAGAGGTCTATTCGGAGGCATCGGTACCGCCGCAGTACCAGCAGGGGATGACCGGTTGCGGAACAATTCTGCTGTGGACGAGGCGCTAGTTAAAACCTGGGCCTTCTGAAGAGCGGCCTCTTTCTGCTAATTTTGTTGCCATGACCAGCAATCGTACGATCGCAATCCTCACCGGCGGAGGCGACGTACCAGGTCTGAACCCGGCGATCAGGGCGATCACCATCCGCGCGCTCCGCGAAGGTTATCGTGTTGTCGGCATTCGCCGAGGTTGGGCCGGACTCGTGGACTACAGCAGGGAAGACGGCGCCGACAACTCCGAATGCATCCAGGAGCTGTCGGAGGCCGAGGTGAATCGCGCCGGCAGGACCGGCGGGACCTTCCTCCACACGTCTCGAACGCGGCCAAGCCACCTGCCGCGCGCGCGCGTTCCAAAACATCTCACTGGCTACGACCAGCCAACCAACGACGTGACGAAGGACGTGCTGCGGAACCTCGAGCACATCGGGGTCGACGTTCTGATTCCCATCGGAGGTGACGACACCCTCAGCTACGGCAAACGTCTGCATGATGAAGGGATGCACGTCGTGGCGATCCCGAAGACGATGGACAACGATGTCTACGGAACCGACTACTGCATCGGCTTCAGCACGTGCGTCACGCGGACGATCGAGCTGACGCATCGGCTGCGCACGTCGGCGGGATCGCACGAGCGATTTCTGGTCATCGAGGTCTTCGGCAGGTACGCCGGATTCACGGCGCTTTTGCCGACGATGGCCGGCGCCGCCGACCGGTGCATCATTCCTGAGCATCCTGCCGACCTGGAGCAGCTCACTGAGCTGATGGTCTACGACCACAACAGGAATCCGAGCAAATACTCTGTGGTCCTGGTGTCGGAGGGGTCGAAACTCAAGGCGCAGGAGGGGATGAGCTTCGAGGGCGAAGAGGTGGACATGTTCGGCCACCGCAAGCTCGGCGGCATCGGCGACTCGATCGCCGCGGCGCTCAAGGAATATTCACCCAAGTACAACAACGGCCGCCGCATCGACGTCGTCAATCAGCGGCTCGGGTACCTCGTGCGCTCGGGCGATCCGGACGCGCTGGATTCGATCGTGCCGATGGCGTTCGGGAATCTCGCGCTCGATCTGATCCTGAAAAAGGAGTACGGCCGCCTCGTGAGCGTTCACAAGGGTTTTTACGACAGCGTGCCGATTACGAGCGTGACGTCGGAAAAGAAAGTCGTCGACGTCAAGAAGTATTACAACACGGATCGCTTGCGGCCGATCTACGAGTTCGACGGGGCACCGCTGTTCATCATGACGAGCGACTGAAGCGCGGGGGTGCGCGGAAGAGTGAAAAAGAATGTGGTGCCGACGCCCAGCTTGCTTTCGACCCACAAACTTCTTCCCTGTCCCTAGGCGGGCTCGCCGTCACGGTTACTTGGCCTTGCTGGTGATCTGTTTCCCCGTGGGGCTGACGAGATACGACGTAGTCTTGCCCATCTTCTTCCCCTGCCCGCTGACAGCGCCGGCGCTTGTGTCGGCATTCGCGTAGTAGAGAGGCTTGCCCGCGTACGTTACCTGTACGGTTCCGTCGGGCAGAGTCGTTACCCCAATCAGATCGGCATTGAGACCTTTGGCGCCGGCGGCCGCGGTGGCGGTGCCGGTGACTGGCTTGAACTCGGTCAGGCAGGTGCCGGTGCAGGCCACTTTGGGGCCTGTGGGATCATCGAGGACGTAAACCGCGCGTCCCGTGTCATCCGCGAGATAGACGCCAACGCCCGGCTTTGTCGCGACCGTCAGCGAGACAGCCCCGCCCGGCGCTGCCGTCACCGCGACAGCCGACGAAGCATCGGGAGCCACCACCGCCACCGCGGCGGTGTCAGCGGTTGAATCGCTCTTCTTCGAACACGCGACAGAAAGCGCGAGAAGTGTCAGTGCTCCGAGACTGCGTCCGAAATTCAGATTTGGCGACATAGCTCTCTCCGCGAATTGTGAGCGCGCGTGAAACCGATTGCCTGGCGGTCAACCCGCGCCCGGCGAACAGAAAAGAAGCATCTCGGGCATGGCCGGTGCTGTCAGACAAACGCGACAATTTGGTGCGTGTTACCCGACAGCGTTGCGTAGTCTGCGGAGGCGACCATGCATGCGCGGGCGTTGAAGAAGCAAGTGTGTCGCGCATTCGATTTTCGCCTAACCCAGACGGACTCATGCAAGCAGCGCACCTTACAGTTCCGGTAAACGAACGCGATCACACGCTGGGGCCGAGCAATGCTCCGGTGACTCTCGTCGAGTTTGGCGATTTCGAATGTCCCCACTGCGGACGCGTCAACCCGGTAGTGCAGGGAATCCGCCGCTATATGGGCGATCAGCTCCGGTTCGTGTACCGGCATTTCCCTCTGGCCGAGGCGCATCCCCACGCCGAATCGGCGGCCGAGGCGGCGGAGGGTGCGGGAGCGCAGGGCAGGTTCTGGGAGATGCACGACGTGCTCTTCCGCAACCAGCACGCGCTCGATACGGAAGATCTCCTCCTCTACGCGATGAAGATCGGCGTCGATGCGCAGCGGCTGGCGCGCGAGCTGGCAGCGAGAACGTATGCGCGGAAGGTTCGTGACGATTTTCGCGGCGGCATCCGCAGTGGCGTGAACGGCACGCCGACATTTTTCATTAACGGTGTGCGGTACGACGGGAACTGGGCCGATGCTGCTGAATTCATCCAAGCGCTGTCGGAGGTTGCGACGCAGCATGTTGCCGTGCAATGAACGACAAGAGAATCCGAGCGAGGATGTAAGGACTGCTTTGCCGATCAACGCAAGTAGAAAGCAGGGAGCTAGTCGGCTTTGAGGCCGTCAGCTCCCTGCTTCAGCATTCTCGAATTGTGTGGCCAAAGGATCCGTGGAGCGATCAGACCCCGGCGAAGATGCTTGGGTCAACCGTGAGCTTGTTCTCCACCTCGATAATCCCAGGCGCATTGCGCGCTGCACGCTCGGCGTCCCTGCGCTCAGCGTACGATCTGACGGTTCCCTTCAGTATCGCCTTATTCCCATCGATCTCGACAGTCATGCGGTCCGCGTCGAATTGCGCCCCACGCTCCAGCGCCCCCTTGATCTTCTGCTTCACGTCCTGGGGAGTCGGACGCGCTTTGATCGTGATCAGGTTCGTCACTCCCTTTACTCCGGTGAGCGAGCGTACTGCTCTCGCCGCCGCTTCGCGCTGGAAATTCCAGTCGACGTCGCCCTCGAGCGTCACCCAGCCTTTGTCAACCTTCACCTGGATGCGATTCGCCGGAACGGCAATGTTCCACTTGAGCGCGTCGAGCGCTGCGCGAGCAACGTCGGGATCAGGCCGCTCTGAGCTGGAGGGAAGCTTCACGCTCAGGTCGTTGGCGATGGCCTTCACGCCTTTCACCCTGCTAGCCACGCGCTCGGCTTGCCATTTATCGAGGTAGCTCTTTACGTAGCCTGCAAGGGTGACGACGCCATCCCGCACCGATACCGCTATGTCGTCGTTCTCGAAACTCGGATCCCACCTGAGCTCGTCCTCGAGATCCCGCTGAAGTTCGCTGTCTGTTCGCATAAACCCCCCTTGTTTCGATTTGCCTGGTGTGAGCCGCGGTTTGCAACTGCCGTCGGCATTCTGTCTTCTGAGAATGCACCGCGCCAAGTTGTGCGAGTACCAGACAAACGGGAGCGAGCCTTCGCCTTCTCCCGACGCCGTTCCGGCGCACCGTTCGGCGGCGGTCGACGCACTAGGCATCATGTCGGGGGATTTGGAAGTCCAAACGGCACTTTGTCTGGCGAAAAGAAACCTCCGACCCGCTACGCTTCATCCGACAACGACCCCATACGCTAAGCGGCGAAGAGTGTTCACCTTGAGACAATCATCAGGCACCGAGGTCTCGGCGCGCGTGGAAGCGCTGATCGAGCGATACCACGGCGGGGATCGAGGCCGCGCTGCGCGGCACCTCGGCGTGAAGCGCGAGCTCCTCGACGGGCTGCTCAGCGGCGACTGGCGACAGTTCTCACTCGACGCGCTCGTCGCCGTCATATCCACGCACCGCGTGAGCATCGATTGGTTGATCGGATCCAGCGGGAGCGCTTGGGAAACGGCGTCGCCCGGCTGGCCGACGATGAGCGCATCCAGAATCGAACCGGAGAGACTATCGTGACGCCACCGAATCCGAAGGACCAGCTCGAGACGACCAGAGTTCCGAACGACCAGCTCAAGACCTACTTCGACAAATTCACGAGGCACTTCCTGCTGCGAGAATCCACAAACGCCGTGGATGTTGAGCTCCTCGCGCCCGATTTGGGCGATCAATTCGCAGCCGAGGGCGCTCATCTGCACGGAATCACGTACGACCCGAAGGACAATGCGCTCGAGTTCGAGCTCGAAGGCGGTGACCATCGCGTCACGAAACCGAAGGAAGTCTGGACGGTCGAAGAATTCGACGGCTTCATCAAGACGATCGAGATCGTGAGAGAAGATGGAACCCGGGAAGTTGCCCGCGTCCATCGCCTTGGAGTCATGCCCGTTTCCTCGACAACCACCGAGCAGCCAGGGAGAGAAAAATGACAGCGCCCGACGTGGTGGATGGAATTCTGAGCGGCCTTTGGTGGGCGACCGCGTTGCGCGGGCTGACCG
>DASXYR010000332.1:0-7161 GCA_036502385.1 Gemmatimonadaceae bacterium | reverse complement strand
TTCATTCTCGGTGCTGGTGGAACGCGTACCAGCTACAAGTTTGAGAATGGCCCGGTTGCGGACGATTACGTCTACAACTACGGCGCCAGCGGTCTCGCAGGTATTCGCCTCGGCGTCGCCAATCGTACTGCGCTTCGGTTCGACGGCGTGCTCGACTACATGCCGAATCACAAGGCAAGCGCGAACATGAACATTCATGCTCGCGCCGGTTTGAGCTTCCTGCTCGGTGGAGCACGTCCGGAGGTTATGTGCACGTACGCAGGTCTCGAGAGCATTCCAGCTTCGAGCCCGAACTGCGTTGCGCCGCCCCCGCCGCCGCCGCCACCACCGCCGCCGGCAACATGCCAGTACAACTCGAGCATTCTGGCAACGGATCCGGCTTGCGTCCCACCGGTTATGGCAGTCGACACGACCGCTATCACTGGCCCGATCTACTTCGACTTCGACAAGTCGACGATCAGATCAGACGCAGCTGCTACACTCGATCGCAAGGTTCCGTGGCTGCAGGCTAACCCGGGCATGCGGATTCGTATCGAGGGTAACGCTGACGAGCGTGGCTCTGACGAGTACAACCTGGCCCTGGGCCAGCGCCGTGCGGCTTCCGCCAAGCGGTACCTCGTTGACCACGGCATTGCGGCAGACCGCTTCGACCTCGTGAGCTATGGCGAGGAGCGCCCGATTTGCACCGAGCACAACGAAGCCTGCTGGCAGCAGAACCGTCGCGATGACTTCCGTATCGTGACGATCGGCAGCGACAGGATCGTCGTACCACCGCAGGAGTAAAAAGCACCTTCTCAGGCCGGGCCCCGAAAGGGGTCCGGCACCGAGACTAAAAGGCGGAGTGTCCCGAAAGGGCGCTCCGCTTTTTTGCATCCGGGACCGAGCCTCACATCCGGAGAGTGCTTGTGGTGTCTAACTACGGGCAACATTTTGGTTAGCTGACCTTCCTTCTCCCTTCACACTTCTACAGCCACAATGTCGATCAACCGCGCGTTCATCATCTCCTCAATTGGCCTGGCGGTCGCAGCCTCTGCGTCTTATGCGCAGCAAAGCATGACCGCCTCCACGGTCCCGATCCCCGCCAGACTCAAGGTTTTTGACCCCGCTTACATCGATACGAGCGTGAATGCGTGTCAGGACTTCTTTGCGTTCGCTAATGGAGCTTGGGTCAAGCACGACACGATTCCCGCCGCATTCTCGACGTCGGGCGTGAGCAAGGAGATGACCGACGCGAATGAGCTCGTCGTGAGGTCCGTTCTCGACGACGCGATGTCCGCGCGCAAGACGAAACCGGCCAACAGCACCGTCGCGAAGCTTGGCCGATACTACGCGAGCTGCATGGATTCCGCCCGCGCCGAGCGCGAGGGCGTGTCCCCCGTAAAGGCGGATCTCGCTGCGATCAACGCGGTGACTAGTCGGCCGGAGCTCATTCGCGAAATCGCCACTCTGCAAAAGAACGGCGTCGGCGCGCTCTTCAATTTCTTTCCGAACGCCGATCCAAAAGACGCCGAACACTACATGGTGTGGATCACTCAGGGCGGCCTCGGAATGCCGGACCGCGACTACTATACGAAGACAGACGCCGCCTCCGACTCTCTCCGCCAGAAGTACGTCGCGCACGTAGCGAGAACGCTTACGCTGGCGGGCGAACCGGCATCTGTTGCATCCGCCGAGGCCCAGCGTGTGATGGCGCTGGAGACCGAGCTGGCCAAGGCATCAATGACGCGCGTCGAACAGCGCGATCCTAACGCGACGTATCACAAGACAACGATCGGGGATCTGCAGCAGCTGTCGGGACCCATCAGCTGGCCGCTGTACTTTCGCGCGGCTGGAATGACGGCTCCCGTCACGTACGTGAACGTCGGTCAGCCCAATTTTCTCCGACGCGCGGGTGAGCTCGTCAATTCGACGCCTCTCGACGACTGGCGCGCCTATCTAAGGTATCATCTGCTGAGCGCGGCTTCGCCCTGGCTTAGCTCCGACTTCGCGAATGAGAACTTCGCGTACCGCGCTCTGTACAGTGGTGCGAAGGAGATGTTACCCCGTTGGAAGAGATGTCTGAGGGTTACCGACGGACAGTTGGGTGAGGCGCTTGGGCAGGCTTACGTCGAACGGACGTTCTCGCCGCAGGCGAAAGCGGATGCGAAGCAGGTGATCGATGACATACGCGCGTCGTTCCAGAATCGTCTGACAAACCTTGCGTGGATGTCTGATTCGACGCGTCGCTACGCGCTCGGCAAACTGGCCAGAATGAATGAGAAAGTCGGGTACCCCGACAAATGGCGCGATTACAGTACGCTGGACGTGCAAGACGGTTCTTTTGCGCCGAACGTTTTCCGCGCCGACGCGTTCGAGTGGCGGCGGACGATCAACCGTCCGGGGAAGCCCGTGGACAAGACGGAGTGGGGGATCACGGTTCCGACGGTGAACGCCTACTACGACCCCTCGGTGAACGAAATGGTTTTTCCGGCGGGCGCTCTTCTTCCACAGACGTTCGACGCATCCGGGGACATGGCCGCCAACTACGGATCGCTCGGCGGAAGCTGGGCCGGTCACGAGCTGACCCATGGGTTTGACGACGAGGGACGGCACTACGACGCCGAAGGGAATCTCCGCGACTGGTGGGCCGCAACCGATTCCGTTCGCTTCAACGCCCAGGCACAGCGCGTGGTCGATCAATTCTCGAGCTACATCCAGGTCGATACGACGCATGTGAACGGGCAGCTCACATTAGGTGAGAATATCGCCGACTACGGCGGCCTTCTTACCGCGTACGATGCGCTTCAACGCGCATTGGCGCGTAGCGGTCAGCGCACGACAGTGGATGGCTATACGCCGGAGCAGCGATTCTTCATCGCATATGCCCAATCCTGGCGCGAGCATACGAGGCCAGAGCAGCTCAAGACGCGCGTCACCGTCGACCCGCATGCTCCGGCGGAATGGCGCACCAACGGACCCGTTTCCAACATGCCGTCGTTCGCGAAAGCGTTCAACTGCAAGGCGGGTGATCCAATGGTTCGGCCTCTTTCGGTCGTTCCGCAGATCTGGTAGCAACTGCGCAGCCGTGATGCTGCGTGGCTCATAAGGATTGCCCGCGACGGCGGCCGAGCATTATGGTGATGAATGCTCGCCGCCGTTCGCTCAGCCGCGTTGGTCGGCATCGACGCGTATGACGTAATCGTCGAGGTCGATGCCGCGGCCGGCCTTCCGCAGTGGACCATCGTCGGACTGGCGGCGGGCGCGGTGAAGGAGAGCCGGGAGCGCGTTGGCGCGGCACTACTCAACTCCGGTTTCGATGTTCCGCCGCGCCGAATCACAGTGAACCTTGCCCCGGCGGACATTCGCAAAGAGGGAACGGCCTTCGATCTTCCCATCGCGCTCGGAATCCTCGTCGCGACGGGCCAGCTCGGGGCTGAAGTCCTCCAAGGGCGCCTGTTCGTAGGCGAGCTGGGGCTCGACGGAGCGCTGCGGACCGTGCGGGGAGCATTGTCTGTTGCGCGGCACGCGCTAAGGGCCCGGATGTCAGCGCTCGTCCTGCCGTCGGTCAACGTCGCCGAGGCATCGCGGGTCAGCGCACTCGTGCTTTCCGCACCAGCATGCCTCCGCGATCTCGTTCAGGAGCTCCGCGAAGGACAGCTTACCGAATCCCGCGGTGCTACCACAATCGCGGAGAGCGAGATCGACGCGACTGATTTCGCTGATGTCGTCGGGCAACAGGGCGCCAAGCGCGCACTGGAAGTGGCAGCTGCCGGTGGACACAACGTGCTGCTGGTGGGACCACCGGGCGCGGGAAAGACGATGCTCGCTCGTCGGATGCCGACCATCCTTCCCGCCCTCAGCGAGGAAGAGGCGCTCGAGGTTATCGCGATCCACTCGGTCGCGGGTGTGCTCGATAGCACCAGTGTCAGCAAGGGTGTCCGCCCATTCCGCGCGCCGCATCACACGATCTCAAGCGCCGGATTGATCGGAGGAGGTCCGGTGCCACGACCCGGTGAAGTCAGCCTGGCGCACAACGGCATTCTTTTTCTCGACGAGATGCTGGAGTTTCCACGTCACGTGCTCGACGGGCTCAGGCAACCCATGGAAGACGCCAGAGTTGTCATCGCGCGCGCGGCACATGCGGTGAGCTATCCGGCCCGTTTCACGCTGGTCGGTGCATCGAACCCGTGTCCGTGCGGGAGGGCCGGCGATCCGTCTGGCTCATGCAACTGCGCGCCAGCCGATATCGATCGGTACGCCGCGCGAATCTCCGGCCCGCTCGCGGATCGAATCGACATGCACGTCATAGTGGGAGCCGTCGCGCTACGGGAGCTTAGCGGCGCCAGCACCGGAGATCCATCGGCGAGAGTACGCACGAGGGTGGAGCAGGCTCGCGCGGCTCAAAGAAAGCGCTTCGCGAAAAAAAAGGGGATATCGTGTAATGCGTACGCCAGCGGCCGCTGGCTCGATGCTCACACCCCGGTTCACGTCGCGGCACGCGAACTCCTTCAGACGGCCGCGGAACGATTGTCGCTCTCGGCGCGGGGGTATCATCGGGTGCTGAAGGTCGCCCGCACGATTGCCGATCTCGAAGAAGCGAAAGAAATCGCTGCTGGGCATATCGGGGAGGCACTCCGCTACCGGCCAATGACCAAGCCGGCCGGACCCAGCATTCGGCCGTCCGGGAGCGTAACAATCTAGGCGACTACTCGCCTGTGTTCGCTCCAACGGAGAAGCTTGGAATGAAGGTGAAAATCGTCACACTTGCAGTCGTGCTCCTTTGCAGCATTGCCGTTCCCGCGATCGCTCAGGTAGGCTCGACGACTGACATCCTCATGGGACGCGTGGCCGGCCTCGATAGCCAGGCGATTCCCAACGCACGCGTCGAGGCAACCTCGCTTGAGACCGGAATCACGCGGACGAAAACCACCGGCGCCGACGGCCGATACACGATCGTCTTTCCCGACGGCGGCGGCAACTATACTCTGACGGTTCGCGCGGTTGGCCTTTCGCCGGTGACCCGTACGGTCTCGCGGCAGGGTGACGAAGATCGACTCATCACCGACATTGACATGGGCCGCATCGCGACGGAGCTGGCGACCGTACGCGTCAGAGCGGCGCCACGACGCGGTAATGCTTCCGACCGACCCGAGCCTGGAAGCACTGAGCGAAGTCTCAATCCGAATCTGGTGAATCGCCTGCCCATCGACGCCGGCGATCTCACAGCATTGGCAGCGCTGGCTCCCGGCGTGATCGCAGTCCCCGGAACGGATACGACCAAAGCTTCTTTCAATATCGCCGGCCAGCCCGCGAATCAGAACAACATCACCCTGGACGGATTGAGCTTTGGCGCGGGCAGCGTTCCCTCCGAAGCAGTCCGTAACACCCGCGTTGTGACGAGCACTTACGATGTTGCGCGCGGCCAGTTTACCGGCGGCCAGGTCGCGTCGACTACGCGCGGTGGAACAAACAACCTGCAGGGCGCTTTCAGCTACTCGCTTCGCGATCCGAGTCTCGAATTCGTTGACGACACCAACCCTGCTTTCGGGCAGAAGTACACGCAGAACCAGCTCAACTTCGGCGCGGGCGGTCCGATCATCAAGAACAAGCTGTTCACGTTTGGCGCTCTCACATTCACGCACCGAACGGATCCTTTGCTATCGCTGCTCGCGGCCGATCCGCTCACGCTTCAACGCCTCGGGACCAATCCCGATTCTGTCAGTCGCTTCATCGACATCGTCCAGAGATTCGGGCTGCCGCTCACTTCTCCGCTCGCGCCCGACGAACGCTTGAATAACAACACGTCGGCGCTCGTACGCGTCGACTACAACCTCGCTGAAGATCACTCGCTGACCCTCCGCGGAGACTGGCGCGGCAACACCCAGCTCGGTTCGCGCCTCAACGCGCTCGCACTGCCGCATTCCGGGGGAAACCTCAAAGGCTCTGGCGGCGGAGGGATGCTGACGCTCACGTCGCACTTCGGCATGTACATCAATGAGCTCAGAGGCTACAAGTCGGTCGACAACCGCGACACTCAGGGATACATCGCGGTCCCAGACGGTCGCGTCGTCGTGGCTTCGGTCCTCGATGACGGTGCGAGCGCGATCTCGACGCTTCAATTCGGCGGCAATCCCTCGCTTCCACAGGAAACGAGGTCCAGCCTCCTCGAGATCAGTGACGAGATCTCCCGCCTCACCACCGCGGGTGGCCACAGGTTCAAGCTCGGTGGCCTGCTCAACGAACAGCGCAGCGCCATCGGATTCATTCCGAACAGCTTCGGGACTTTCACGTTCAATTCGCTCGCCGACTTCGACGCCGGGGTTCCGACGCAGTTTACGCGCACGCTCTCCGCGCGTGACCAGCAGTCGGCGACCAACAATCTTGCCGGCTACCTCGGCGATTCGTGGCGGGTAAGACCGAGGTTCCAGGTGACGTACGGACTGCGAGCAGAGGGCTCGCGATATCCCAACAAGCCCGATTACAATCCCGAGGTCGAGTCAGTATTCGGGCGACGCACGGACGACCTTCCATCCGAAATCCACCTTAGCCCCCGCGCGGGCTTCAGCGTATTTGTGGGCGAATCGCAGTTTGGACCGCCGCCTTTGACGCTGCGCGGCGGCTTCGGGGAATTTCGGGGAACTGCCCCGACCCAGCTATTCGCGACTGCACTGAATGCGACAGGCCTCAACACCGGGCAGTCACTGCTCACGTGCGTCGGCTCCGCTGCGCCCACGCCCGACTGGGCGTCATACCTGGCCGATCCGTCATCGATTCCGACGACCTGCAATGGCGGAACTCCGATCTTTGCAAACGAGCGTCGCAACGTGACCGTGTTCGATCCGGACTTTCAGGCGCCGCGCGCCTGGCGCGGATCGCTCGGCATGACGCGCCGTTTCTGGGATCGCTACACGTTCTCAATTGATGCGGGCTACGCGCGCGGCGTTGCGCAGACCGGCCAGATCGATCTGAATCTGGACACGCTTCCCAAGTTCACCCTCGCAAACGAGAACAATCGGCCGGTCTATGCTCCTGCTGGGGCGATCATTCCAACCTCGGGCGCAGTCTCCGTGTTTGGATCGCGTGTCTATCCTCAATTTGGTGTCGTCAGCCAGATCGAATCCCATCTGCAATCGGAAACCAGGCAGCTGACGCTCGGGTTCAACGGGATCACCACGAAGGGAA
>DASXYR010000331.1:0-3166 GCA_036502385.1 Gemmatimonadaceae bacterium | reverse complement strand
CGACGATCCACACTCCCGGGGGGACGCGTGAGCGAGGAAAAGAACATCTGGAAGGTGATTGCGGCATCGTCTGCCGGCACCATGATCGAGTGGTACGACTTCTACATCTTCGGAAGTCTCGCGGCAATCATCTCCACCCAGTTTTTTCCGAGCGATAATCCGACAGCAAGCTTCCTGAAGACTCTGGCTACATTCGCGGTCGGGTTCGCCGTGCGTCCATTCGGAGCACTGGTTTTCGGTCGCATCGGGGACGTCGTGGGGAGGAAGTTCGCGTTTCTCGCGACCCTGTTGATCATGGGCGGCTCGACAGCCGCGATCGGATTCCTGCCAGGGTACGCAAAGATTGGCGTGCTCGCACCCGTCATTCTCGTCGTTCTTCGACTGTTGCAGGGCCTCGCGCTCGGTGGAGAGTACGGCGGTGCGGCGGTGTACGTCGCGGAGCACGCCCCCGACGGCAGGCGCGGCTATTACACCAGCTTCATTCAGACGACTGCCACCCTCGGACTGTTCGTCTCGCTGGCGGTCATCCTCATCGTTCGCGCGATCCTCGGTGAAGAAGCGTTCAAGGTCTGGGGCTGGCGCGTGCCCTTCGTACTGTCGCTCCTTCTCGTCGCGATCTCCTATTACATAAGGTTGCGTCTCAGAGAATCGCCGATCTTTGCGATTCTCAAGGATACGGGGAGGACGTCGCGCGCTCCGATTCAGGAAAGCTTTGGTTCTTGGGCCGGCTGGAAGATCTTTCTCACCGTCCTTTTTGGCGCGGCAGCGGGGCAGGCAGTCGTCTGGTACACGGGACAATTTTACGCGCTGCTGTTCCTGCAGACAGTTCTCAAAGTCCCGCTCGTCACGTCGTACGTGTGCGTCGCGGTCGCGCTGTTCCTGGGAACGCCGCTATTCGTGTTCTTTGGAAGCCTTTCCGACAGGATTGGACGCAAGAAGATCATGATGGCGGGGAATCTCCTTGCCGCAGTTTCCTACGTCCCGATCTATCACGCGATGAAGGCATACTCGACTCCAGTGAATCCCGTCGCCTTGACGTTGCTGGTGTTCATTCAGGTTGTCTTCGTCACCATGGTGTACGGTCCGATCGCGGCTTTCCTTGTCGAGGCCTTTCCGGCGAAGATCAGGTACACATCGCTCTCGCTTCCGTATCACTTCGGGAATGGCTGGTTCGGAGGATTCCTTCCGATCATCGCGACGAGCCTCGTAGCGCGAACGGGAAACATCTACGCCGGACTGGCATTTCCAATAATCGTCGCGCTGCTGACGGTGGTCGTCGGATCCATCCTGCTCAAGGACAGGCACAAGGAGAGCATCTGGAGCGAAGTTCACACAGGTGCCGATCCAACCGCGCGTCGGCGGTGAACGCCTGAAAGGGTTTCCACGGTGATTGTGCTCGCCGCGACTCTGCTGGCGCTCACGCAGGGTCATGATTCGACGCTCGACCGCATCGAGGAGCGCATTCGACAGGAACCGGGATCCCAGGTCGGGCTGGCGTACCTCGACCTCGCTTCAGGTGACACGCTCTTTCTCAACCCGGATTCGAGCTTCCATGCGGCGAGCACGATGAAAGTGCCCGTCATGATCGAGCTGTTTCGGCGCTCGGCGTCCGGTTCGTTCCGGATGGATCAGGGACTGATGCTGGTCAACCAATTCGCATCGATCGTCGACGGTTCTGCGTACGCGCTCGATCCGAACTCGGACAGCGACAGCACGCTCTACCACCGCATCGGTCAACGCATACCGGTGGACACGCTGCTGCGACTGATGATCACGCGCTCAAGCAACTTCGCGACGAACACGTTGATCTCTCTCGTCGGCGCCGACGCCGTAACACGCACCATGCGCTCACTGGGAGCCAACAAGATCCAGGTGCTCCGCGGTGTGGAGGACGGCAAAGCGTTCGACAAGGGCATGAACAACACGACGACGGCTCGCGACCTTGCGATAATCCTCGAGGCGATAGAAGAGGGAAGGGCGGCACCTCCCGACGCGACGCGCGAGATGCGGGAGATCCTCCTTGCGCAGGAGTTCAACGAAAAAATTCCAGCCGGCCTTCCTGCCGGTGTCCGTGTCGCGCACAAGACTGGCGAGATCACGGCGCACTCGCACGATGCCGCGATCGTTTATCCGCCGGGCCGCAAACCCTACGTCCTCGTCGTTCTTACGCGAGGCATTCAGGACGGCGCAAAGTCAAGCAAGCTCATAGCGGACGTCTCCTCCCTCATCTACGCGCGCAATCGCGCTCACTCTGGCTCTGCGACCGCGGGCACCGCAAAATGAAAATCGCTTTCCTCGGGCTCGGCGACATCGGAGCGCTGATCGCTTCGCACCTCGCGCGCGAACCATTCGAGCTCGTCGTATGGAATCGCACGGCGTCCAAGGCGGGCGACTTTGCTCAAGAGCATGGCGTTGGTATCGCGCCGACCCCGGCCCAGGCAGTGACTGGGGCTGAAGTTGTCATCACGTGCCTGCCGTCCTCCGTCGAAGTCGAGGCGGTGCTGCATGGAGAGAATGGAATGCTGGAATCTCTTCGAAAGGGGGCGGTGCTGATCGACTGCACCTCCGGGGATCCGCCGACTTCGCGTTCCATCGCGGCGGAGCTGGGTGGAAGGGGCGTCGACTTTATGGATGCTCCCGTGAGCGGAGGAACGACCGCCGCCAAAGCCGGAACGCTCACGGTTATGTGGGGCGGAGATGAGTCGGTATTCGAGCGGGTGCGGCCCGTGATAGAGGCGTTCGGCAAGAAGATCGTGCATGCTGGACCCGTTGGCGCCGGCGACGCGCTCAAGGCCGTGAATAACGCGCTCCTCGCCGTTCACATCCTGTCCGCCGCGGAGGGACTTGCGGTGCTGGTGAAGGCAGGCGTCAATCCCGCGACGGCGCTCGACGTGATCAACGCGTCGAGCGGAAGATCGAACAGCTCCGAGAATCTCATCCCGCAACGCGTGCTGACGCGGGCGTTCCCGCGCACTTTTCGCCTGGCGCTTCTCGAGAAGGACATCGGCATAGCGGCGGTGCTGGCTGAAGATCTGGGCGTCCTGACCCCAATCATCTCACTGACGGCCGAGAGATTTCACGAGGCCAGGGAGAAGCTCGGCGAGGAGGCCGATCACGTCGAAGCGGTCAAGATGGTCGAAGCGGAGAACGGCCTCGAGATCAAGTA
>DASXYR010000330.1:0-2992 GCA_036502385.1 Gemmatimonadaceae bacterium | reverse complement strand
TACACCGCGAACGCGAACTTCATTCTCAACAAAGTTCGCAACGAGCTGCAGCTGAATAATCTGCGGCTGCAGTTCGACACCAGCGTCTGGGCGAGCACGCACCCGGCTTCGCTGCACTGGGGACAGGCGGGCATCGACGTCGAGAATCTCGAGCTGCGCAATGGCGCCAACGGCCGCATCTACGTCAACGGCCTGGTGCCCAAGCAGGGCAGCGCGAACCTCGACATCGCCGTCGACAATCTCAACATCGGCGACGTGACCGCGCTCCTGCAGAGCGGTCTTAACGCAACGGGCCTGGTGTCGCTCAACGTTCACGCGACGGGCACTCTCGAAAACCCGGCGTTCAAGGGAGTCTTCGGGGGGACGAATCTCGTCTACAACGGGACGACGCTGCCGGAGGTACACGGCAACGTCGACTACGCAAACCAGACGCTGACAGGGCGCGCCGAGGCGATGCGGGCGGGGCAGGCGCCATTCCTGGTGGCGGAGGGAACGGTGCCGATAAATCTCGCGCTCTCGGGTGTAACCGGATCGAGATTCCCGACAGACAGGCAGATCGCACTCAACATCACCGCCGACAGTCTGCCGTTCGAGCTGATCCCGCAGTTCAGCGAGTACGTCACCAACGTCAAGGGTAAGGCGAGCGGATCGTTCAAGGTCGGAGGAAGTCTCAACAAGCCGCAGCTCACCGGTCAGTTCGCTCTGCACGAGGGATCGGCGCACGTCGTTCCCGCCGGGATAAATCTCAGCCAGATCGAAGCATCGATTCGGATGGTGGGCGACAGCGTCGTCATCGATTCCGTCGCCGCCAACAGCAAGGGACGCATTCTCCTCACCGGCGGAATAGGACTCGGGTCGCTGACCGCGCCGAGCTACGACCTGAAGCTTGTGACACAGAGCGCTGAGGTGTTGAACACGAAGGAGCGCGGACGCCTCGTCGTCAGCGCGAATCTCGCGATGGTCGGACCCACCAAGGATCCGCACGTCACGGGTACCGTCCGTCTGCGCGACGGCGTCATCTGGATTCCGCCACCCGACAACAAGAACCTCGTCGGTCAGGGCGATCCCGCATTGTTCAACGTGCTCGACACCGCGGTGCTCTCCGACAAGGAGCTCTTTCCCGGGCAGTCGCCGCTCCTCGCGAATCTGCGCATGGATGTCGATCTCAGCATCGACCGGGACGTCTTCGTGCGCTCGCGTGAAGCCAACGTCGAGATCTACAGCGAGGAGCCGCTTGGCGTCCACGTCAATCGCGTGAAGCAGACGCTGGTTCTCGATGGAGTGATCCTGAGCGAGCGCGGCACCTACACGTTCATGACGCGCCAGTTCAACATCAAGCGCGGATCGGCGACGTTCATAAATTCGACGGAGCTGAACCCGACGCTTCAGGCGACGGGTGAGTACGAGGTGAAGCAGCCGAACCGTGAGGCGATCAGCATCCAGATCGTGGTCGGTGGAACGGTGAGAAATCCGAACATCTCCCTCACCAGCGACGCGCAGCCGCCGATTGCGCAGAGCGATCTTCTGAGTTATCTGGCGTTCGGACAGGAATCGAGCTCGCTGCTCCAGCTCGAGGGCTCGGGCCTCACCAACGGCGCCAGTGGAACCAACGTGGTGGGCGCAGGCGCGGCACTGGCGAGCAGACAGCTCGCCGGTATCGCGCTCGGTGTCGTCGCCGACCAGGTCGCCGGCGAGGCCGCCCGCTCACTCGGCGCCGACGTCTTCACGATTACTCCGGCGGACGTTCAGACCGACGTCGGCAATTTCCTGAGAGCGACGCAGTTCGAGTTCGGGAAGTACATCAAGTCGCATACATTCGTCGAGGTGAAATCTCCGCTCGATCCGAAAGCGCTGCAGCGCCCGGGAATTTCGGTGGTGCACCGCTTTGGCGGGACGCGCGGCTATCGCCTCGAGACAGGCGTCGACACGCGATACCTGCTGCAGGAGCCAACGCTGTCGCGCGATCAGAACATCCTGACCACGAGCGCCTTCGGTGCATTCCTGATCAGGGAGTGGAGATTCTAGAGTAGGCCATACGGGAGAAAGCAGGCATGTCCACAATCGACAAGAGCGCAGACGTGATGACTCTGGTAAACGGCTTCATCTCGGCGAACATCCACAAGAGTCTCGACGGCAAGAAGGTGGTCAGCTACGCCCAATCGATCAGCGCCGATACCTTCGTATGACATCACAGGCACCCATGTGGGCGATCATCGTTGCCCTCGCCCTACCCGCGCCTGATCAGGCGCAAAACGCGCGACCGGTGCAGCCAGCCCTCAGCACTCGATCCGCGCCGATCATCACCCAAGGAAGACTCCGCTTTAGAGACCTCAACCGAAACGGCGTCGTCGATCCCTACGAAGACTGGCGCCTCACTCCAGCTCGGCGCGCAAAGGATCTCGTCGCCCGGATGACGCTCGAGGAAAAAGCCGGTCTCATGATGCACGGCACGGCGCGCTCCAGCGGACCGCTGGGAGTCGCAGGCGTCGGAGGGCAGTACGATCTCGCGGCCACGACGAAGCTAATTCGCGACGTCCACGTCAACAGCTTCATCACCCGACTCGGCGGACCCGCATCAGCGCTCGCGGCTGAAAACAACAAGCTCCAGGAAATTGCGGAGAGCACGCGGCTTGGAATACCGCTTACGATCAGCACCGATCCCAGAAACCACTTCCAGTACACGCTCGGCGCCAGCGCACAGTCGGGCAAATTTTCGCAGTGGCCCGAGACACTTGGCCTCGCGGCGATCGGTGACGCGGCGCTCGTGCGGCGCTTCGCGGATATCGCGCGG
Organism: Gemmatimonadaceae bacterium; assembly: GCA_036502385.1. Classification (GTDB taxonomy): domain Bacteria; phylum Gemmatimonadota; class Gemmatimonadetes; order Gemmatimonadales; family Gemmatimonadaceae; genus UBA4720. Next base: position 201 of record DASXYR010000330.1, on the reverse strand, counting down.
CAGGAATATCGCGCCGTGGGAATCGAAGAGACGCTGTCGCCGCAGGCTGATCTCGCGACCGAGCCACGTTGGAGCAGAATCAACGGGACGTTCGGCGAGGACGCGGACCTCACGGAGAAGCTGGTGCGCGCGTACGTGGAAGGATTCCAGCACGGCACGAACGGCGTCGATTCCACCGGCGTGCTGGCAGTTGTGAAGCAC
>DASXYR010000329.1:0-8223 GCA_036502385.1 Gemmatimonadaceae bacterium | reverse complement strand
GCTATGCCTCGATCTTTGGCGGATATCGTCGCTCCTCCGGATTCCGCGAACATGAGCTCGGCGACGCGAGGTCGATGGGTGGATCCGTCGACCTCTATCGCTCGGCGCGGCGAGTGCTATCAGTTTCCGCACTCGACCATGGACGGCGCTACGATGATCCAGGCCCGGTTCCGGAAACGCTCGTCGAGAATTCGCCTCGCACCAGCCTGCCCTTTTTCCGCTTTGACCAGAACGCCGAACAGCTGCGGCGATTGTCGGTTCGCGGATCCGCACAACTCGGCGACGCGTCGACTTTTTCCGGATATCTGACTGGTGAAAGTCTGAGCGCGGATCTCATCCGCACGCTTCAGCTCTCGCCCGATTTTTCCGACACCCAATCTCGCGCGACGCGTGCGCGCCGCCTCATCGCATCGGCACAGCTTTCTTCGGACCTGCCGCAAACTCCATGGCCGCAGCGGCTCGTGGTGGGGACTGACATTTCGCTCGGGTCGCTCAGCTCGGAATACCGCCCGATGGTGATGGGTGACGCGACTGCTTACGCGAATCCCGTCGCGACTGCGGGCGACGTCGACGCGAGCGGCCGAGGCGGGCGAGATGCATTTGCGGCGTTCGCGAACTGGGAGAACGTGATCTGGCCGCGGCTTCGGCTCGTCGCCGGCGGACGCATGGACTGGATGCGCGATGCGTATCGGACCGATGTGCCGCCCGATGTGGCGCGCTCACGTTCAGTCCGTCAGGCTTTCAGTCCCAAGCTCGGGTTGAACTTCAGCTATCTCGAAAACGCATTTCAGAGCGGCCACGTCTACGCCTCGATCGGCCGATCGTTCAAGGCGCCGACGCTCGATCAGCTCTTCGATCAGCGGCCGATCCCGATTCCCGTTCCGCCGTTTTCCGTGACCACCTCGAACCCCGACTTGCGTCCGCAGCGCGGGTCAGCCGTCGAAGCAGGCTTCAGTCATCGCGCCGCGGTGGGAGCGGGACATACTCTCGAGCTCACGCTCTCAGCCTATCGCCAGGAGATGCGCGATGAGCTCGACTTCGACCTCGCTCTTTTTCGCTATGTCAACGTCGGCCGAAGCGAGCACAAGGGACTCGAGCTGGGCGCGCGCGCAGACGGGTGGGCTGGAACAAGCTTGTTCGCGACGCTCACCCGGCAGAACATCGTGGCGATGAATGGGGACAACACGGGCAGGCAACTAAAAGCCGTACCGCGCCACGCGCTCTCGGCCGGAATCACCGGCGGCCCGCCACGATTGCAGGGCACCCTGACCGTTTCCGAGATGGGCGGCGCTTTTCTCGACGATGCGAACCAGCGCCGTCTTCCTTCGTACACCCGCGCCGACGTTCGTATCACCGCTACGGCCGGATCGCTGCGTTTCAATTGCGATGTGCTCAACGCGCTCGACCGGAAATTGATATCGACGGGATTTCCTGACCCTTCGGGTACCGGCGTCGCCTACTACTATCCAGCCGCGAGGCGCACGATACAGATCGGAATTGGCTCGGCGTGGTAACCCGGCGGCGCTTTCTGGTGGCGGTGCTGGCAGTCACCGCCGTTTTTGGTGTGGTGCTCTTCGGCAAATGGCGGGACGCGTCAAACCGCGGCGGACAGCTGCCCGCCGAACCCTTCCGCATCGCCGGCAATCTTTATTACGTCGGTGCCAACGACGTCACCTCGTTCCTGCTCACGGGGCCAGAGGGACATGTCCTGATCGACGGCGGCTATCCCGGCACCGCGCCAATGATCATGGCGAGCATCGCCAAACTTGGCTTCAAGATCACCGACGTCAAAGTGCTGCTCAACTCGCACGCACACCTCGACCATGCGGGCGGACTGGCCGAGCTGCAGAAAGCGTCGGGTGCAGCGCTATGGGTCAGCGAGGGCGACGCCGACATCGTTGCAGCCGGCGGTGCGGGCGATCCCACGCTTGGGCCCTTCAGAGTCCTCTCCTACGTCCCTTTCCTTCGATACCCCGCGCCGCGTGTTGATCACCGATTCAGGGACGGCGCAAAGATCCGCGTCGGACCGACCGAGCTCACTGCGCACGTCACGCCCGGCCATACGCCCGGCTGCACAACGTGGTCGTTCCCCGTGCGGGACGGCGACCGCGAGCTCCGTGTGGTCCATATTTGCAGCCTGACGCTCCCGCTCGCATTATCCGTTGGCGAGTATCCGGAGATCAGGGCCGAGTTCGAGAGCAGCTTCCGCACTCTGCGGAGCCTCCCCGTCGACATCTGGGTGACTTCTCACGCGAGAGAGTTCGGCAGGTATCGCAAATTCCGCGAACGCGACACGGCGAAAGATCCGGCCGATCCGTTCATTGATCGGGATGGGTACGTCCGCTACATCGACAGTGCTGAAATGAGATTTCGGAAGCTCGTCGCGGAGAAGCCGCCGCTTTCGTCATTTCCGAGTCACGAAGTCGTAACTCTTGAGGAGACTAACGGAATCGGTCGGTTCCGACCCTTTCTTGCGCCGCAACATTGATATACTTTTTCTCTCCCGCCTGCCCCGATCCCTCAATCCGACCGAAATCAATGCGACTCACCTTTCCGCGCTTCGTGCGGCCACTTGCCGTTACGATTGCCCTGCTCTCCTGCACCGAGAACGGTCCGATGGGTCCGGCGGTCTATTCGGCAGGTCGCCTTGCGCTCGCGGTGAATCTGCCGGCGGTGCGATTCAGCGAAATCCATTATGACAATGTCGGGACGGATGCGGGGGAGGCGATTGAGATATCGGGACCGGCCGGCACCGATGTCACCGGCTGGCAGATTCTCCTGTACAACGGTTCCGGCGGTGCGGTCTACGACACGAAGACGCTCGCCGGGACCATTCCAGCAACCTGTGACACTCGCGGCGTCATCGTAACGAGCTACCCGTCCAACGGAATTCAGAACGGAAGCCCCGACGGCATGGCGCTCGTCGATGGCACTGGAGCCGTCGTTGAATTCCTTTCGTACGAAGGAACGATGACGGCGGTGGGCGGTGCCGCTAACGGCCAGAGCTCCCACGACATCCTGGCCACCGAAGACGGTACCGGCCCCGTCGGACAGTCGCTCCAGCGCAATGGATCGGACGTTTGGGCTGCTCCCGCACAGAACACCTTCGGCGCGTGCAACGACAATGACGCGGGGACGGTGTCCGCCGTCGATCACATCACCGTAGACCCGGCAACCGCTCCGGCCGCCGGGACAGTTGCGGTCGGCGCCACACTCCAGTTCACAGCTCACGTCTTCGATGTGGACGGCAACGACATCTCGGCGTCGAATCCTGTCACATGGTCGACTTCTCCGACGGGCTTTGCCACCATCAGCTCTTCGGGACTCGCCACGGGAACCAACGCCGGAAGCACCAGCGTTGTGGCGGCGGCAGGCGGCAAGACGGGCAGCGCACCATTGACCGTTACCGGTGGCGGCTCCGGACAGACAGGCGACGTCGTCATCAGCCAGATCTATGGTGGCGGTGGCAACAGCGGCGCGACGTACCACAACGACTACATCGAGCTCCTCAATCGTAGCAGCAGCGCGGTGAACGTGAGCGGTTGGGCAGTGCAGTATGCTTCTGCCACTGGAACATCGTGGGCCGTCACGCCACTCACCGGCACGATCCAGCCGGGTCGTTACCTGCTGGTGCAGGAAGCGGCAGGCACCGGCACCGGTGCGGCGCTTCCCACGGCCGAGGTGACGGGAACGATCAATCTGTCCGGAACAGCCGGCAAGGTCATTCTCACGTCGGTGACTACCGCTCAATCTGGAGCGTGTCCGAGCGGCGCTATCGATCGCGTGGGCTTTGGCACTGCCTCCAACTGCGCGACAGAGTGGGGTGGAACCACCGCGACCCTGAGCAACACGACCGCCGCCTTCCGGAAGGACGACGGATGCACGAACACGAACAACGTCGCGAGCGACTTCACGGTTCTTGCGCCGAGCCCGCGAAACGGCAGCAGTGCGCCGAAGACCTGCGTCGCAACCGCGCCGCTCCCCCCGGTGCATTTCAGCGAGCTGCATTACGACAACAGCGGCACCGATGTCAACGAAAAGATCGAGATCGAAGGTCCCGCCAATAGGGACCTCACCGGATGGAGCATCGTGCTTTACGGCGGAGACGCGGTCCCTGACTTTTCCGCGTACAGCACCACGCCTCTGAGCGGCTCCCTTCCGACGAGCTGCGGCGCGACCGGTGTCACGGTCGTCAGCTACCCGGTGAACGGGATCAAGAACGCGAAGTTCAATGGAACCGGCAATCCCGCCGGCATGGCGCTCGTGGATAATACCGGCGCAGTCGTGGAATTCCTCTCCTATGAAGGAACGTTCACCGCGCTGGATGGCGCGGCAGCGGGAATCGCTTCTACGGACATCGGTGTAGCCGAAGAGCCCCCACCTGCAGCGGGCAACTCACTTCACCGTAACACGGCGGGCGTTTGGTCTGCTGCATCGCCCCAGGATTTCGGCGTTTGCAACGGGACGGGCGGCCCGCCACCCGGCTCAAACCACTTCACATTCTCCGGACGTCTCGCGAGCGACCCCGCACTTCCGGTCGGCTTCGAGGATCAGCTCTTCGCCACCGAGCACGATGGCGTGACGAACGCAACGATCACCACCACAGTCACGTGGAGCTCGGACACTCCGGGAATCGCGACGATCGACGGCGACGGCGTGTTCCGCGGTGTGAGCGAGGGGACAGCGGTACTTCGCGCGACTGCGACCGACGGCACAACCACGACGACCAGTCTCCCGGTCGTTACAAATGCATTCAGCGCTACCGCCGACTGGAGCGACAACCTCGAGTTCGGTACGCCGACTGATGCGAACCCCGACGATGACTTCATCATCACGCACGATCAGTTCACGTCGTCGTACAGTCTGGCCCGGGACATTCCGAACTGGGTGAGCGCGAAGCTCGACGCATCGCACTACGGCACCGGCTCGGATCGCTGCGATTGTTTCACGTTCGATCCGGCAGTTCCTTCCAGCCTTTACTACACGACCAACGCCTGGACGGGCGTCGGCACTCAGTGGAATCGTGGTCACTTGCTGCGCTCGGCCGACGTCGAGTCCTCGGCCGGCGACAATTCTATCGCCTACTATTTCTCGAACATCGCGCCTCAGTCGGCGGAGATGAACCAGGGACCCTGGGCGGTCGAAGAGAATTTCATTGGCGACATGGCCCACACCGGCGGCAAGGACGTATATGAGATAATGGGCGTCTCCGGCTCGGTCGGAACGCTGAAGAACGAAGGGAGAGTCACAATCCCCGCGTACTTCTGGAAAGTTGCGGTAATCGTACCGCACGGCCGCAAGCTCGCGGACATCCACAGTTCCAGCGATCTCCAGGTGATCTCGGTGATCATGCCGAACATCGCCGGCGTCAATGCTGACTGGATGACTTACAAAACGACGGTTCACGCCGTCGAGCAGCTCAGCGGGTACAACCTTCTCGACAAACTTCCCGACGATATCGAGCGGGCCGTCGAGGATGCCCCGCCAACGGCCGTCCTGAATGGCGATCGAACGGGCATCGAAGGGAGCAGCGTGTCGTTCGACGCCAGCAGTTCGACAGACGCGGACGACGCGCAGCTTTCGTACGCCTGGGATTTCGGAGACGGCACTACCGGCAGCGGGGCGCGGATCACGCATAGCTACGCGGACGACGGACAGTACATCGTCAAGCTCAACGTCACCGATCCTGTCGGTCTCGCGGGCACCGCTTCGAACGTGGTCACCGTGAGCAATGCGAACCCGTCGGTGGTTCTAGGTTCGAGCGGTCCGATTCCGTCGGGTTCGACGTATACTCTGGCCGGCGGATTCGCTGATCCCGGTCAGGCCGACGCGCCCTGGTCTTACACCATCAATTGGGGTGACGGAATCTCGTCCGGCACCACCTCGATGGAGGGAGCGCTGGGCGGAACGCATCGCTACCTGACTGCTGGAACCTACATCGTCACTCTGACCGTCACGGACAAGGATGGCGGATCGGGATCGGCGTCTACAACTGTGCAGGTAGCGCGGATCCTCGGGACCATGAGCATCGATCCGAGCCCGGTCAACATCGACAACAGCGGCAACGGGCAGATGATCGTCACTGTCTTCGGGACGTCCGCCTTCGATGGAGCGGGAATCAATCTGTCGACGGTGCGGATCGGCCACACCGGGCCCGATGCCGGCGGCAACTCCGTTCCCAAGGCCAAAGTCACGGACGCGAACAAGGATGGCATCCTCGATCTGGTAGTCCACTTCGTGCGCGGCGACCTGGTGGCGAACGGTGACCTGTCGAGCGATACCAAATTCCTCCTGCTGGACGCCAATCTGAATGATGGCCGTCAGATAGAGGTGAGAGCGCCGGTGCAAGTCGACCAGCAATAATGACCGATGTAGGTCCTTTGTTCACTACGCCACGGCGTTCCGGGCGATGACCTCGCGATAGAACGCGGCGCTCAACTTGGGCGTGCGACGCTGCGTGGCGTAGTCCACGTAGTGGAGGCCGAAGCGGTTCGTATAACCGTCCGCCCACTCGAAGTTGTCCATCAGGCTCCAGAGGAAGTAGCCCTTCACGGGCACGCCGTCGGACACGGCGCGCTGGAGCTGACTGAGATAATTGCGCAGGTACATGATGCGGTCGGTGTCGTACACCTGGCCGTCCGCGGCGGGGATATCCGACGACGAAGTGCCGTTCTCGGTGATGTAGATCTCCTTCGCGTTCCAGAGTTTCGCGACATGGTGCGGTCCCCAGTACAACACCTCGGGTCCATTGAACAGCCACGGCGACGCCATGTGCGGATACGACGCCGGATTCGGAACGATGGCGAATCCGCTGGGGGACGAGTCGGCGCGGACGAACGTCGGCTGGTAGATGTTGGTGCCGACGAAATCCATAGGTGATGAGATCGTCTTGAGATCCTCCGGCGCGAAATGCGGTGCGTCGGCGCCCATGCGCGCGAGGTACGCGTCGGTGTACTTCCCCTCCATGATGACGGTGAGGTACTGGGCGTTCATCTCGCGCGTCGCCTGCTCTGCCGCGTGGATGTGTTCCGGCGTCTCGATCACGGGCACGCCGACCGCCAGGTTTTCTGCGATGCCGACCTTGGTGCCCGGCTTGCCACTCGCGCGGACGGCCTGCACCGCGAGTCCGTGTCCCAGCACACCGTTGTGGCGTGCCTGGTACAAACGCGGCTTCGGTAGCTTGAGTCCGGGTGCGTGGATGCCTATGCCGTACCCCAACTCCATGAAAGCGTTGAACTCGTTGATGGTGAAGATGTGCTTCACGCGATCGGTGAGGTGCTCGGCCACGTAGCCCGCGTAATTGCCGAACGCCTGCGCGGTGTCGCGCGATTCCCATCCGCCGACGCGATCCTGGAGCGCCTGCGGCAGGTCCCAGTGGTAGAGAGTGGCGTAGGGTTCGATGCCGTTGGCGAGCAGCTCGTCGACCAGGCGGTTGTAGAAGTCGAGGCCTTTGGGATTGGGCGCACCCGTGCCTTGCGGAAAGATGCGCGGCCAGGCAATAGAAAATCGGTACGCCTTGACGCCAAGCGCTTTCATGAGCTGGATGTCGCCCTTGTAGCGATGGTAGTGATCGTCGGCGACGTCACCGTTCGCGTTGTTGGCGACCTTGCCGGGCGTGTGGGAAAACGTGTCCCAGATGGATGGCATACGTCCGTCCTCGGCGACGGCTCCCTCGACTTGATAGGCCGCGGTTGCTGTGCCCCAGAGGAAGCCGGCAGGAAACGAGCGCCCTGTCACTGTCTGGAGCTTCGCTGCGTCGGCGCCCTGAGCGGCCTGCGCGGCGAAGGGAACGGTCGAGGCGCCGAGTGCGGCGGCGCCGGCAAGTTTGGCGAACGTGCGGCGGGAGAGCTGGTCGGTCATTGAAGTTGCCTCGCGGCTGGGCAGGGCGTTTTCGGAAGGCGCAGCTGTGGATGAGCAAACGTGAAGATCAGGGCGGCCAATCGCAATGCTTTCGCAGGCTCTGCGAGGCCAGGGGCAGAGACTATGGCGTGAAACGATCGGGGCCACGATATTCGAGCGCCCCTTTCAGAGGATAGGCCCGTGCTGGCTGAGACTCCTCGCGTTCACCGTATTACGGACGTTGCAGTCCTCGTTGCCGCGCTCCTCGGCAGCGCCGCCGTCGCGCAGACACCAGGCGCGAACCCAGTGCAGTTGGCCCAGGCAACCGCCAAAGTAGACTCGGCGAAGCACCACGGCGCCTCTGCGTTCTTCGAGTCACAGGAT
>DASXYR010000328.1:0-7346 GCA_036502385.1 Gemmatimonadaceae bacterium | reverse complement strand
CCTCGGCGTCGATTACGCGGTGGCCGGAGATGGTGAACGCGCGAGCGTCGCGCTGGTGGATGCGCTCTCGTCAGGCCGGTCTATTGAGGCGTTGCCGGGCCTCGTGCGCGACCGGAACGGCACCGTTGCCTTCACCCCTCCCGGCGAAGATGCCGATCTCGACTCCCTTCCGCGTCCATCCCTGCATCGATGGGTAAACCTCGCACGCTACCAGCGTCATGGCGCGACGATTCCCATTCAGACAAAACGCGGATGCGTTTACAAATGCATCTACTGCACCTATCGAAATGTGGAAGGATGGGGCTACAGGACGCGAGACCCGGAGATGGTAGCCGACGAGATCGAAGAGCTGAAGATCAAGGCAGGAGTTAGCCACTTCGATTTCGTCGACTCGACGTTCAACTCGCCCCCCGGGCACGCGATTCAGGTTTGCGAAGCAATTGCTCGACGCAAGCTCGGAGTGCATCTCGATACGACCAACTTCACGCCCGCCACGGCGAGCACGGAGCTGCTTGGCGCGATGCGCACGGCAGGGTTTCGCTCGCTCGGCATCACGGCGGAGAGCGCGAGCGACACGGTTCTCGAGACGCTCGAGAAGGGATTCAATGCCGCTAAGGTGCGTGAAGTCGCCGACCGGGTAGAGAAGTTCGGCATCAAGACGCTCTGGATTTTTCTGGTGGGCGGTCCCGGCGAGACGACAAAGAGTATTGAAGAGACACTGGACTTCGCAGCGTGGCGATTGCGACGGGGCGACGCCGTGTATCTTACGGCCGGACTGCGGATCTATCCCGGCACGACGCTGCACCGTATCGCGATCGCCGAGGGCGTCGTCCCCGCCACAAGTACTCTCCTGGATCCGACTTTCTATTTCTCGAGCGCGATCAATTTCGACTCGACGGTTGAGCGTTTAAGAAAATTCGCCGCCGAGCATCCCCGCTTCATGTTCTCGGCGGATTCACGATCCGTGGTTCTCCCATATCTGACGCGGGCCGCTTCGATTCTCCGCCTGCCGCGACCGCACTGGCAATACATGGGATTGTTCCAGCGCGTCGCACGCGCGATCGGTTGAGCATGGCCCGCGATCTCGACGCCGAGGTCATCGTGGTTGGCGGCGGTCCAGCCGGCGCGTCGACGGCTCATGCGCTGGCAAAGGAGGGCATCGACGTCCTCGTCGTCGATAGAGCAAAGTTTCCGCGCGACAAGATCTGCGCGGAATATCTGAGTCCGCAGGCGTCGCGTATCCTCTCGGACATGGGTGTGCTCGAGGAGATCGAAAGAACCCGGCCCGGGCATCTCGCCGGCATGGCCGTGAGGGCGCCGAATGGATTCGTCGCAAATGGAGAGTTCGCTGCCAATCATGGCTTTCACGGATTCCGTGACAAGGGGCTCGCAATACGCCGAACGATTCTCGACAAAATCGTACTCGGTGGCGCGCAAACGGCAGGAGCCCGCGTGACGGAATCCATCCGCGTGACTGATCTGACCAGAAATGCCTCGGGCCGAGTGAACGGTGTGAGCGTGCTCGGTCAGGGCGGAGGTCCGCGGACGCTGGCGGCGCGCTATGTCGTCGGCGCGGATGGCCTGCGGTCGGTAGTCGGGCGCCGATTGGGCCTGATGAGAACCAGCCGTATCTGGCCCCGCCGCATCGCACTTGTTGCCCACTACAAGAATGTCGGGCAGGTCACCGACATGGGCGAGATGCACGTCGACTACGATGGGTACTTCGGTATGGTGGACGTCGGGGATGGACTGATGAATGTCGCCGTTGTCGTGCCGATGTCGCGCGCGAAAGAGCTGGGCGACGACAAAACGGAATTCTTCGAGCAGTGGATCGCATCGAGACCACATCTCGCCGAGCGATTCGAGGGCGCGGAACGAATCACCCCCGTCCGCGCGACGGGACCATTCGCGACGGCCACACGCCACGCGTGGTCTCCCGGCGCGGCGCTCGTTGGTGACGCCGCCGATTTCTTTGACCCGTTCACAGGCGAAGGAATTTACGCCGCCCTACGCGGGGGAGAGCTTCTCGCGCCACGCATCGCGCAAGCGCTTCGCAACAAACCGACGGACGAGGGCCGCATTCTCTCGGAGTACGACATTGACCGCAAACAGGAGTTCGGCGGAAAATGGAAGCTCGAGCGAATCGTCGGCATGGCCATCGCCCATCCATATTTCATGAATAACGCCGCGAAGGTTCTATCGCGCCGCAAGGACATGGCCGATCTGATCGTTGGCGTAGCCGGAGACTTCATCCCTCCAAGAGTCGTTCTGAACCCGCGCTTCCTCTTCAATCTTTTCATCTCACCGGCATTCGGCAATTGACAGTCACCCCCGACGAATTCCGCAGCGTACTCGGCCGCTTTCCTTCCGGCGTTACTGTCGTCACGACGAAGGCACCGGACGGCTCCGACAGTGGAATGACAGTGAGCGCATTCAGCTCCGTGAGTCTCGAGCCTCCGCTGGTCCTGATCTGCATCGAGAAAACGGCCTCCGCGTATGAAGCCCTCACACGATCGACGGGATTCGTGGTGAATATCCTGGCGGCCGCCCAGGAGCAGATCGCGCGGCGCTTCGCGATCGTAGACATCGATCGCTTCGAGGGCGTAGGCTACAGCAGAAGCCAGAACGGCTTTGCAGTGCTCGACGACGTGCTGGGCCTGATCGAGTGCAGAACTGTCGCGCAACACGACGCCGGAGATCACACAGTCATCGTCGGAGAAGTAGAAGCGGCCCGCGCCGAGACGGGGACGCCGCTTCTATACTATCGCGGCGGATACGCGCAGTTGGAGCGCTAGACACTTGCTTCCGCTTCTTACACCGCCGCGAATCCGGGGAAAAGAGATTCTCGATAGCCCGGACGTGGATCCGGGGCTCGTCATTCGTTCCATCACCGATGTCACGCACGCCAACGCAGTGTTTGGTGGGGTGAGCTCGGCGATGGACGAGCTCGCGCTCACGCTCAAAGCATTACCGCGCCAAGCCACGCTGCTCGACGTCGGAACCGGGCTTGGCGACATCCCGTGCCAGGCGCGAAAGGTTGCGCGAAAGCGCGGCATCGAGCTGACGACAGTCGGACTCGATTCCGCGATCGAGCTGACGCAAGCATGCCGTGGCTCGCTGTCTCTGACAGTTTGTGCAGACGCCCTGCGCTTGCCGTTCGCGGATCGCAGCATCGATGTGGTGATGTGCTCGCAGGTGCTTCACCATTTCGCGGGTGAAGACGCGCTGACGCTTCTTCGCGAGATGAACCGCGTCGCCCGCGTTCGCGTGATCGTGAGCGACATCCACCGGAGCTGGATCGCGGCAGCCGGGCTCTGGCTGGCATCGTTTCCCCTTCGATTTCATGCCGTTAGCCGCCACGATGGAGTCGTCTCCGTCCTGAGGGGGTTCACCGCCGGGGAGCTCCGGACTACAGTGACTGAGGCAGTTGGGCACGCGCCAATCGCCCATCGGCGTCGCGGGTTTCGAGTTACGACGAGCTGGGCCCCGGTCGATAGGTGACGAACCGACACCCACAGCCGTTCGAGCTCGGCCCGATGCCGTTCGGACGCGCGATGGAAACCGTAGACGAAAGACTCGTTCGCTCACCAGTGGCAAAGATCTTTGAACTGGCAAGACAGGTGGAGCATTGGCCGGATCATCTCCCGCACTATCGATACGTGAAGTTCCGCTCGCAACGGTCGGACGGCGGAGGACTGGTAGAGATGTCCGCGTACCGCCCATTTCAGCTGGCGAACACGTGGAGGTGGCCGATTCGGATCAATTGGCCCACCTGGTGGCTCTCCGAGATGACTGTCGATCCAGCAAAACCGTCGATCCGATTCCGACACGTTGGAGGTATTACAAAGGGAATGGAAGTCGAATGGTCGTTTTCCGCGTCGTCAGGCGGAACTCACGTACGAATCCTGCATTTGTGGGATGGGCCGCCGGTGCCGATGGTCGGAACCCAGGTGGCGGTTCACCTGATAGGGCCGGTATTCGTACACGGAATCGCGTCTCGAACCCTTGCGGGACTGTGTGCGGTAGCGGAACGCTCGACGAGCCAACGATAGAATCGACGGAGATTGTTGCATAGTGAACAAACGCAGAGTGGTCATCACGGGAATTGGACCCATTACTCCAATCGGCACCGCCCACGATGGCCTGTGGTCCGGACTCCAGCGCCAGAGATCGGCGGTGCGGTCGTTGTCGCGATTCGATCCATCGGAGTTCAGGAGCCACAACGCGGCGGAGGTGAACGACTTCGTCCCAACAGATCACCTCGAGAACAAGCGCGCAAAGCGCCTCGACCGCTTCGCGCAATTCTCGGTCGTCGGAGCACAGATGGCGCTCGCCGATGCGAATCTCAATCTCGCCGCCGAGAACAAGGAGCGCGTTGGCGCCAACATGGGCACCGCGCTCGGCGGCATCGCATACGCGGAGCACCAGCTGGCCGTTTACCTTACGCGTGGTCTTCGCGAGGTTGACGCGACGCTTGCGCTGGCCGTCTTCGGAGGCGCCTCGAGCTGCAACATCGCCATCGAGCTCGGCGTCATGGGACCGAACTCCACCAACGCGATGAGCTGCGCGTCGGGGACGATCGCGATCGGCGATGCCTTCCGTCAGATTCGCGACGGCTACGCGGATGTAATGATCGCCGGCGGATCGGAAGCACCGCTGGCGCCGCTCTGCTTCGGGGCGTTTGCGCTCATTCGCGCGATGTCCACGCGCAACGAGGAGCCGGAGATGGCCTCGCGTCCATTCGACAAGGATCGCGATGGATTCGTGATGGGCGAAGGTGCCGCAGTCATGGTGCTCGAGGAATACGAGCGGGCCCAGTCGCGCGGCGCGAAGATCTACGCCGAAGTTGCCGGCTACGGCACGACGAACGACGCGCATCACATGACAGCGCCGCGTCCCGACGGCTCGCAGGCGGCGAGATCGATGAGGCTGGCCCTCGACGACGCGCACGTCACGCCCGATGAGATCGGCTACATCAATACGCACGGCAGCTCGACGCCCCTCAACGATTCGACCGAGACGATGGCGATCAAGCAGGTGATGGGAGAACGCGCCTATAGAGTTCCGATGAGTGGAACGAAGGGGTACTACGGGCACGCGCTCGGTGCGTCGGGAGCTATAGAAACCGCGATCTGCGCGCTCGCGATCGAGAAGGAGTGGCTGCCGCCAACGGTGAACCTGCAGGTTGCGGACAAGGCCTGCGATCTTAACTTTCTGCCGGGTGCGGGGCGGAAGGAGCGGGTCGAGCACATCCTCACCAATTCCTTCGGCTTCGGCGGAATCAATGCCGCGCTGGTTTTGCGTCGAGTGATCTAGCGAGCTCGCGCGTCGCGGCCCCAACGGTCATAACGGGGGCAGGACTATGCGGGACTCGTGGCGGCATTGCGTCGCTGAATTCATAGGGACGTTCGCGCTCGTATTCGTCGGCAGCGCATCGATCATTCACGCCCGTTCGACCGGATCGACGAGCCTCGTCGAAATCGCACTGGCTCACGGGTTGATTCTGGCCGTCATGGTGAGCGCGCTCATGCGCATCTCGGGTCATTTCAATCCGGCGGTGACGCTCAGCATGCTCGCGACGAGACGGATCGAGCCGATGATGGCCGCGCTTTATATCGTCGCGCAGATGATCGGCGCAATCGCGGCGGGCTACGCGCTCAAACTGGCGTTCTCCGATGCCACGTTCGCCGCGACGCGGGGCGGCGGACTTACAATCGCGCTCGACGTGACCGGACCCCAGGCATTTCTGGTCGAAGCGATCGCGACTTTCTTCCTGGTTTTCGTCGTGTTCGGGACCGCTGTCGACCTGCGCGGTCCGAAAATCGGTGGGTTGGCGGTGGGCTTCGTGGTTGCCGCCGACATATTCGCGATCGGCCCGATGACCGGCGCTTCGATGAATCCGGCGAGATCCTTCGGACCGGCTGTCGCGAGCGGGATCTACGAGGCGCAGCTGCTCTATTTCTTCGCGCCGATAACCGGAGCGCTCGTCGCGGGACTTCTTTATGAGTACCTGTTCATGCGGCGCGGACGCGAGCCGGTGGATCACGGCGAGCTGCGCCCGTAGGAATCAGGCGGAGCTGCGTCCGTTCACTCGCGGGCGCAGCCTATTAGTCCCAAAAAGGTAGAGAAGCACCAGGACGGCCTGCCCGAGCATCAGCAGTCCCGCGAGCACCGGCGCCATCTCCATGTCGGCGTTTTCGATGTTGTGAACCAGCCCCAAGATGAGTCCGCCGGCCCCCACGCACGCCGCGAGTCCCTCACCAGCGAAGAGCGCTCCGGTAGAGATATCTCCCCAGAAGTGATCGAGCTCGCCATGCAGATAGAGAATCGTGTAGGAGCCCTGGATGAGCAGCGATCCGCCGATGAAAAGCACGATGATTGGGACGCGTTGCCACATCGTGGCCCAGGTCGCGACCAAAACGAACCCACCCGCACAGTTTGCGAACGACGCCAGCATAACGAGTAATCTCAGCATCCAGGCAGACTACGGGTTCTACTTTGTGTTGTCAAGTACTTTGTCCTCGTCGACTTATTTGGCCCAGCTTTGAAGGCTACCGGGCTCTTCAGCTTTCGCCGCTCGAAGCTGGGTCTCCCTCGTCGATCGGCGCACCAGCTTCTTTCCAGGCGCGCCACCCGCCTGCCATCGACGACACATTCGTGTATCCCATTTTCTGCAGATTGTCCGCCGAGAGCGCGGAGCGAAAACCGCCGCCGCAGTAGAGTATGAGCTCGGCCGCCTTGTCAGGCACCCGCACCTCGATGTCGCGCTCGATCACTCCCCTTCCCATGTGCTCCGCACCCCGGATGCGAGCGGCGGCCCACTCGTTGTCCTCGCGGACATCGATGACTCTCGCGCTGCGCGTCTCCAGCTTTCTCTGGGTCTCGGAGACGCTGACTTCGCGGACATGCGCCCTCGCGTTATCGACGAGCTCGAGAAAGGCTGGAGAATGCTTCACAGGTTGGCTGGAGCCCGCTTGCCGGTCAGTCGCCGGAGCCCAACATAAGCTCCACGACGCGCGACCAGCTCCACTGCCGCCACCGTTGCCGCGGACATCGCGGCCCAGGCAAGCGCCGCTGGCCAGCTATCGTGGCGCTCGATGGGCGGGTCCTCATTCCTGGTGGCGCGCCATCCGCCTTCGAGGCCGCGCTCCACAACTCTCCCCGCCACCATCGCTGCTCCCGCCCCGACCAATAGCCAGGTCGTCTTCCGTGAATTCAGTTTGTCGGTTTTTATGCGCACGTTGCACCGCCTTCAGGTTGAATCTCCAGGAGAGGCAAGCGGGGTGCCGTCCGGAAAACACTAACGTGACAACTCGCGAGGCGGCGCTAGCTCGGTCACCAACCCT
>DASXYR010000327.1:0-3932 GCA_036502385.1 Gemmatimonadaceae bacterium | reverse complement strand
CGCCCGGCATTTGCTCCAGCTGCTCGACGCGCGCCTTGTAATAGTTGCCGTCGACGTTGACGGTCTCGACTAGCTCGTCGAGGTGCTCCACCACCGTATGCAGACTTCCGCCCAGTGGGCGACTGCAAGTCGGACACGCGCCGTTCTCGCCGAGGGAGATGACCCGATCCCGCTGTTGCTTGAGCTCGGTGAATTGCGCGCGGAGCGCCTCGCGTTTTGTCTGCGCCTCCTGCCTGTCGCGCACCCACTCCGTTCGCCTCGCCTCGAGCAGACCCTGCGCGTCCTCGAGATCGACGCGCTTCTTCTCGAGCTCGAGCGTCGCCTCTTCCTCCAGCGCCGGAGCGCGCTCGATCTTGGAATGACGCTCCTCGAGCCGCCCCAGCTCTTCGCGCAGCGCAGCTTCCGCTTCAAGCAGAGTTTTCCGCCGGCCGTCCTCGCGATAGAGCGTGTTGAGCGCCTGCAGCTCGACGTTGAGCGCGAAAAGCGGCTCGATGCTGTCGCGAAGCGTGTCCAGCTGGCCGCGGGCGACCTTCACGCCTTCCAGCTCGCGGATGATGCGCTCCGCGTCCCGGTGCAAAGCCGCTTCCTTTTCTTCCGCCACGGTGATTTGGGTCAACAGCTGTGCCGACTGCTCGCGCTGCCGCTGCACCATCTCCCAACGCGGCTCGATCGCCATCATCTCTCTCGCGCGAACGGCTCCGCGGTGCGCTGCCTGCTGCGCGCGCGCCTCCGCCTCTTCCTTTCGCGACGCCGCCTCGGCCAGCGAGCGGAGCACAGCCTCGGGGTCCGGCATCCCGCGCTGCATTCCGTCGATCGATGCGCGCACGCGATTTCGCTTCTCGCGCGTCAGCTCCTGCGCGATACGGAGCTTCTCGTAGCCGAGCACGCGCGAGAGGAACTGGCCCCGCTTGGCAGGCGTCATCGCCGCCATCACCGCCAGCTCTTTCTGTCCCGTGAAGTAGGTGTGAAAGAATTCCGAGAGCGACATCCCGAGCCTGCGCTGCAGCAGGTCGGTGACAGCGGAGATCGTGTTCGCGATCGGCGTATCGGCGCCGTCGAGGTATACGTCGGCGCTCGTGAGCGAGCGAACTACGCGGTAGCGGTGGTTGCCGAGCTCGAAGTCGAGCTGCACCTCGACAGGTGCACGCGCACCGGCGCCCATGAAACGGATCGAGTCGCGGTTGCCGCGTATCGCCGCGTTGCCGTAGAGCGCCCACGCGATCGCTTCGAGAATCGTCGTCTTGCCCGCGCCATTGGGACCGATGATCCCGGTGAGGCCGGTCTCGAATTTGATCTCGGTGCGGGCGTGCTGGCGGAAGTTGGTGAGGCTGAGACTGTTGAGTCTCACGTGCTCGCTTCCTCTTCCGCCGGTCCGGCGAGCGCGTCGGCTTCGCGCAGGTAGTGCAGCCCGAGCTCGACGAGCTGCTCGCGATTGATGTTCTCGGTGAGAACGCGCGAGCGCAGCTTGTCGCGCACGGTTTCGGCAAGCGATGCTCGGCGTCCCGGCGCGCCTTGGCCCCTCTCCGGCCGCGCTGCTTCACGTGTGTCGAGATGAAAGTGCAGGGCCCTTCGTTTGTAGTCTCTCAGTGCCTTGTGGTCCAGCTCCCGAAGGATGTGCCTTGGCACGTCGCGGACGACGAGACGCACGATTTTCTGATCGATGCCACCCTCACACCTGTCCAGCGAGTCCCGAATTGCCTCATCGAGCGCGACGGGCGAAAGACCGGAACCCGAAAGGGGCGCGAGATCCACCCACGGCCGCGTCGGAGGAAGACTGTGAAATCGGTGCGTCTTCGTCGCGAGATCGTACTCGATGATTCCCTTCCCGCCGATTCCCGTTTCGCGCTCCTCACTCAGCTCGCCCCACGGATTCGTGCTCGTATAGTCCAGTGAGCCCGAGTAGTACGCGTTCTCGGCGATGCGCCGGTGGACGTGATAGTGTCCCAGCGCGACGTAATCCCACTTCTCGGCGCCCAGCTCCTGCTGCGTGATCTCCATCGAGGCGCGCTCGAGCTCGCGTCCATATTTCGGAAGGACGCCCTCGATCTCACCGTGAAGAAGGAGGATGTTGTATTTCGCCGTCAGGTCGGGCTCGAGACGGGCTCTGTCGAGCGCCATGTCCGGCACGGCCAGGATCATGAGGTCGAGCTCGGGAAAAGAAATGCGGCTCGATTTACCATCGATAACCGTAATGTTCAGCTGACTAAAGAGCCGAAGAATGCAGCCCGTTTCCGCCGTCCGTGGTGTGTCATGATTGCCCGCAATCATTACCACCTTCGTGTCCGGAAGCGCCTGCACCAATCGCGAGAACTGACGGAATCCATGCAGGATCGCCGGATTCGTCGGACGGACAGTATGGAAGACATCCCCCGCGACGAGAACGAGGTCGGGCTTCAGGTCGATCACGGCGTCAATCACCCGCTGGAGTGACTCCCCGACGTCTGCCTCGCGCTGATTGATTCCGGTCGGAGTCTGCCGCTGGTACTGGCGGAAACCGAGATGTATGTCCGCTAGGTGAACAAGTCTCATCGTGCGCGCATCGCCCTTATCCACTGCGTGATCTTCGTCCGAACTTCCATCGGCGCCCGCTCGGGCTCACCCTTCCGTGTCGAATTAGACGCGATTGTCGACCTGACGATGATGCTGCTTTTCGAGTCAGTTATCCACCCGAGCCGCCGATCGATTTGAATGGCGCCTGAAAGTTGGCCGGATGTTCCGTAACCCGGACCTGCGGGGACCGCGCCCGGAGTATTGATACGCGACATCGACCCTCGCATCGAGATGTAGGCGATGTCGCCATTTCTCCCCAGTGAATCGAGTCGAAAGGTGGCGCGAACCGATCCCATCGCGCCCGGCTCGCTGCTGAGCGGAATCTGCATCTCCCGGGTCCATCTTTCCCCGATCGACACGGGTGTTCGCGCAAGCATCGCCGGCATCTCACCGAAGAGCTGTCGCAGCTCGCTGTGCGGATCGCCGTCGTCCACCATTTCCATCGCGCCATCGGTGGACACGCGAAGCCACACCGGCTTCGCCTCCATCGCACGTCGCCTGAGCGCCGACAGCGAGCCCGGCGTGGTGGGATTCATGGCAACCGAGTCGGTGATGGTCTGCATGAGCGTCCCGCCCGACGTCCACTGCTGCGCGATCGCGCGCGTGAAGACTTCGACGGACGTCGTCATCGTGCTTGGCTTGTCACCTCTCTGATCGCGCGTCGTTCCCGTCATCTCGACGGTTTGCGAGAGATGCATCCGCAGCGTGTCGCCTATCCGCGGGCGGATCTGAAGCAGTACCGCCTGCGCGTCCGCTGCCTGCGCGAAAAGAGCTGGGCAGGCCAGACCAACGGCCCAGCGGCGAGCATTAAAACCCATACGGATCGTTCTCAGGCGCGGTGCGGATGCTTCCCGCCATCGGACGCTGAGCCGGCTGCGCGGGGATGATCTTCCGGAACTGGGCGCTGAAGTAGGCCTTTACATCCTTGGGACGCGCGAGGAGTGTCGCGTTGCGGGCGCGGATTATCTCGTCGTCGGTGTATAGCGCGGTGATCTCCTGCACCCACGGCAGCGTGATGGTGGGGTCGAGCGGTCTCAGCGTACGCAGCACCGCGGCGTCGATCGAGATCTCGGTCGATTGCGGGTAGCGCTCCGAGCCTTCGCGTCCCTGCATCACAGACGGACGCGGGAATCGAACGAATATCGGCTGCGTGAAATGTGGATGTCGAATCATTAACTGTCCCTTTTCGAGCGTCGCGAGCTTTGTTCGCGTGGCTGGACTCAGCACCGCGTAGCCGGGCGTCGAGAGCTCGTCGGGATCCATTCTCCCGAATAATCCCGTCCCCGAGTTTCCCACCACCCGCCGGTGCACCTGCGACCGGAACTGCTGCGCGCTGAAGAGCACGAGTCCGAGGTACCGACCGCGCTCGGCGATGTCGAGCA
>DASXYR010000326.1:0-4126 GCA_036502385.1 Gemmatimonadaceae bacterium | reverse complement strand
CCGAGGCGATCACTGCCAACTTCTCCACCGGAAACTTCAATCCGGTCGCGTTCACGCCGGCGCTCGTGCTCGCGTTTGGCGCAGCCCTGGTGGGCTCGCTGTTCTCCAGCGACGCGTGGAACAATGTCACATTCGCGGCAGCGGAAGTGCACTCGCCGCAACGCAATCTTCCGCGCGCGCTGATCTACGGAACCGGGCTGGTGTGCGTCATCTACCTGCTAGCGAACATCTCCTATCTGAGCGCGCTTCCCCTTCACGGCGTGAAGAATGGCGCGACCGTGATGGAGCGAGGAATTCAGTACGCCACACAGGACCGCGTCGCCAGCGCCATTGCCGAGACAATTTTCGGCGCCGCTGGAGCGTCCATCATGGCCGCCGCAATTCTCATCTCGACGTTCGGATGCAATAACGGACTGATCCTGTCCGGTGCTCGCGTCTATTACGCGATGGCGCGCGACAAATTGTTCTTCCGCAAGGCCGGCACCCTCAATCGCAACAACGTTCCGTCGGCGGCGCTCATCGCTCAGTCGATCTGGACCAGCCTTCTCTGTCTGACCGGGACGTACGGGCAGCTTCTCAACTACGTGATTTTCGCGGCGCTGATTTTCTACGCCTTGACGACGATCGGGTTGTTCCGACTGCGGAAGCTGCGGCCCGACGCCGAGCGGCCCTACAAGGTGGTCGGCTACCCAGTGCTGCCTGCTCTTTACATCATACTCGCATTGGCGATCGCAGTGATCCTGCTGATCGCCGATCAGACGCGAGCCCAGTCTCTTTGGGGGCTCGTGATCGTACTGCTCGGCGTTCCAGTGTTTTTTATCTGGCGCAAAGTGGAATCCGCACCAGCTCGCTGAGCACGACAACCGGCCTTTCCGGGCTGCTGTTTTTCACCCTTGGAGAATTCAGAATGAATCGGAAGTTTGCAGTTGTTGTCCGTATTCTTGCGGTCGTATTCACACTGTTGGTCACGTTCGGACAGCGGGCGCAGGCGCAGGTCGCCGGTCAGGTCAGCCCAACCGACAGTGCGATGGCGGCCTCCGCGACGGGGAGCGCGCAGCAGGTTCAGCTGCAGCACCAACCGGGCGGCGAAGCGAACCTGCTCATCCCGGACCTGTCGCAGGTGAGGTTTCTGGGGAACATCGCGGGTCGCTCGCTGTTGATGGGCGGGCTGGTGGTTTGCGCCCTGGGACTGCTCTTCGGACTCGTGATGTACCGCCAGCTCAAGGGAATGGTCGTGCACGAGTCGATGCGCGAGATCTCGGAGCTGATCTACGAGACGTGCAAGACATATCTGATCACGCAGGGGAAGTTCATCCTGATCCTCGAGGTTTTCATCGGACTGGTGATCGTCCTCTACTTCGGCGTGCTGCTTCCGTTCCCTGCCACCAAAGTCGCGATCATTCTGCTCTTCAGTCTCATCGGTATCGCGGGCAGCTACGGCGTGGCGTGGTTCGGAATCCGGATCAACACCTTCGCGAACTCTCGCACCGCGTTCGCCAGCCTTCGCGGCAAGCCTTATCCGTGCTACTCGATCCCGCTTCGTGCGGGCATGAGCATCGGGATGCTTCTCATCAGTGTCGAGCTGGTGCTGATGCTTTTCATCCTGCTTTTCATTCCCGGCGACTACGCGGGCCCGTGCTTCATCGGATTTGCCATTGGTGAATCCCTCGGCGCCGCGGCACTCCGCATCGCGGGTGGAATCTTCACCAAGATCGCCGACATTGGCGCCGATCTCATGAAGATCGTCTTCAACGTGAAGGAAGACGACGCGCGGAATCCGGGTGTCATCGCGGATTGCACCGGCGACAACGCGGGCGACTCCGTGGGACCGAGCGCGGATGGATTCGAGACGTATGGCGTGACGGGTGTCGCGCTCATCTCATTCATTGTGCTTGCGGTACGTGATCCCGCGGTGCAGGTGCAGCTGCTGGTGTGGATTTTCGTCATGCGCATCATGATGGTGGTCGCAAGCGGGCTCTCGTACATGATCAACGAAGCGATCGCGAAAGCGCGCTATGAGACCGCCGATCACATGAACTACGAAGCGCCACTTACGTCGCTGGTGTGGCTGACTTCGCTGATCTCCGTTGCACTGACGTACCTCGTTTCCTTCATGCTTCTGCCGCACCTCGGCGATGGCTCTCTCTGGTGGAAGCTCTCGACGGTGATCACCTGCGGCACGCTCGCCGGCGCGATCATTCCGGAGCTGGTGAAGGTCTTCACATCCACTGAATCCGCGCACGTCCACGAGATCGTGACGTCGTCGCGCGAGGGTGGCGCGTCGCTGAATATCCTTTCCGGACTCGTCGCCGGAAACTTCAGCGCCTATTGGCTGGGCATGGCGATCATGGTGTTGATGTCGATCGGGTATCTCGTCAGCACCGCTGGCTTCGGCGCGCTGATGATCGCGCCGGCGGTGTTCGCGTTCGGACTTGTCGCTTTCGGTTTCCTCGGCATGGGCCCGGTGACAATCGCCGTCGATTCCTACGGTCCCGTCACGGATAATGCGCAGTCGGTGTTCGAGCTGTCACAGATCGAGCAGATACCGGGAATTCAGCAGCAGATCAAGAATGACTACGGCTTCGATGCACACTTCGAGAGGGCCAAAGACCTCCTCGAGGAAAATGACGGGGCTGGAAACACCTTCAAGGCGACAGCGAAGCCGGTGCTCATCGGAACCGCTGTTGTCGGCGCGACAACGATGATCTTCTCGATCATCGTCGGATTGACGCATGGGTTGCAGCCCGAGTTCATTGCCAATCTGTCGATCCTGCACCCGCCATTCCTGCTCGGACTCATCGCTGGTGGCGCGATGATCTACTGGTTCACGGGGGCGTCAACGCAGGCGGTCACGACCGGGGCGTACAGAGCGGTCGAGTTCATCAAGGCCAACATCAACCTGGAAAGCACCGCGAAGGCGTCGGTCGCGGACAGCAAGAAGGTCGTGGAGATCTGCACCAAATACGCGCAGCAGGGGATGTTCAACATCTTCCTGACGGTATTCTTTGCGACCCTCGCATTCGCTTTCGTCGAGCCGTACTTCTTCATCGGATACCTGATATCAATCGCGCTGTTCGGTCTCTTTCAGGCGATCTTCATGGCCAATGCCGGTGGGGCGTGGGACAACGCCAAGAAGATCGTCGAGGTGGAGCTGAAGCAGAAAGGAACGCCGCTTCACGCGGCGACCGTGGTTGGAGACACGGTGGGCGATCCATTCAAGGACACATCTTCGGTTGCGCTCAACCCGATCATCAAGTTCACGACTCTCTTTGGTCTTCTGGCGGTCGAGCTGGCGGTATCGCTCACCGAGACACGCGGCTCGACGCTGACCCACATCCTTGCTGCAGTATTCTTCCTCGTGTCCGTAACATTCGTGTGGCGTTCCTTCTACGCCATGCGCGTCAAAAGTGCGGTTGCCTGATTCGTTGACGACGCCATGATTCGATCGCTATTCGCGCGGAAGCCGATCGCCGCGCTTCTCGCCGAGGGTGAGAATCCCGACGGACTGAAGCGCGTGCTTGGCTCGGGCGATCTTATCATGCTCGCAATCGGCGCGGTAATCGGCGCCGGCATTTTTGGCTCGATCGGTTCGGCGGCGGCGGGGCAGGTGGACGCCGCGGGAAACGTGATCCGGGTTGGCGCCGGACCCGCGCTGATAATTTCGTTTCTTCTGCTGGGAGTGTGCTGCGCTCTGGCGGGGCTCTGCTACGCAGAGCTGGCATCGATGATTCCGCAGGCGGGGAGCGCGTACGCGTACTCGTACGCGACGCTCGGGGAGCTCGTAGCCTGGATCATCGGCTGGGACCTCATTCTCGAGTACGCGGTCGGCAACGTTGCCGTCGCGATCTCCTGGGGCGATTACTTCAAGTCCCTGGTCGGAGACTGGATCTCAATCCCGGTGTGGCTCACGACGGGTTACCGGACGGCGCTACTCAGCTCCAATCCCCAGGTTCACGGGTTGCTCGAGACGGCGCCACGTGTGGCCGGAATTCCGATTCTAATAAACGTTCCGGCGTTCGCGATCGTCGCCCTCATCACCTGGCTCTTATTGTTGGGCGTGAGGGAGAGCACTCGCGCCAATAACATCATGGTTGCGGTCAAGCTGATTGTGCTCGCCCTCTTCATT
>DASXYR010000325.1:0-2513 GCA_036502385.1 Gemmatimonadaceae bacterium | reverse complement strand
CATTAGCGGCAAGGCCCGCTTTCGACCCATTCCTGTCATTAGCCCCTCCATCCATTGCGTCGGCGAGCGTAGCTGAGCATGCTGCTCGTGAGTCGGCGCGAATGGGCTCCGAAATCTCAACCGCATCCCGTCAACAGACTTGTGCGAACAGCCCCATCTTTGACATTCACTCCACAGCACCCTGGTCCGACGTTCCGAGCGGGAGTGTCAGCGCGAGGGAGATTCTTCTGCCTCCATTTCGTCGAACCCTCACCTCTTGGAGATCGGAGGTCGTAAATGCGCAGGCAGTCCTCGACGGCGATGCGTTCCGCGCCCCGGTCTCGCTTTTTGGGCGCCTAATAGATTGGCTTGTCGTGACAAATTCCCAATCCTCTCCCGATCCGATTGCGCATTACGCCGGTGTCATGGACGGTCGCGCTCTGCAGATCGGAGCAAGCCGGCATGTGCGGGATTTTCGGGTTGGTAGGCCAAAACCTTACCAACAGCGCCATCGAAGACGTGCTTCTGAATCTTGACCACCGCGGTCCGGATGGCCGCGGAGTGTTCACCGACGCCTCCTCCCAGGTGACGCTCGCGCACACCAGGCTAACGATCATCGACCTGGTGACCGGCGCTCAGCCGCTTCACAGCCAGGACGCAAACATCGTCCTCGTCTGCAATGGCGAGATCTACGATTTTGAACGCATCAGGAGCTCGCTCGAGGCCAAAGGATATCGGTTCGCCACGAAAAGCGATTCCGAAGTCATCATCTATCTCTACGAAGAGTTCGGCCTCGACTGCTTCGAGCACCTGCGCGGCGAATTCGCGTTTCTACTCTACGATAAGTCGAAGCGCCTGCTGATCGCGGGACGCGACCGGTTTGGGATCAAGCCCCTCTATTGCAGTAAGCTAGCCAACTCCTTCGTGTTCGCCTCGGAAATGAAGGCAATCTTCGCCAGCGGAATCGTCGAACCGCAAATCAATATCGCGGGCCTCGATCCGCTGCTGAATTTGGACCCAGCGAATGTCCAATTTCCGTTCCTCGGGATCGAACAAGTGCCGCCCGGCTCATTCCTGACGGTCGATGTTTCAACCCTCGAATCTCGAACCACCCGCTACTGGAGCTCGGAAATTCCAGTCCAGACCGCCGACGTGGTTCCAAAACCGTACGGCGAGGCGCCGGAAGCTTGTGCAGAGAGAGTTTTGCAGGAGCTCAATGAAGCGGTTCGGCTGCGATTGCGCGCGGACGTTCCCGTAGGCCTCTACCTGAGCGGCGGCATCGATTCAGCGTTTGTGGGCGCGCTCATCGTCCGAAACCTGAAGTCGAAGCTTCATTCCTTTTCCATCTCGTTCGCCGGCAGCGAAAAGAATGAGCAGAAACACACGCGCCAAGCCGCGGCCTTTCTCGGAACCGCGCACCACGAGCTCGTCGTCACAAGACAGATGCTGTGGGATAATCTGGAGGAGACACTGTGGTTCACGGAACTGCCGTTCGCGTCCCTTGCTCCTGTCGGGAAATTCATTCTCTCGCACGAAGCGAGGAAGCACGTGAAGGTCGTGCTCAACGGGCAGGGCGCTGACGAAGTCTTCCTCGGCTATCGCAGCTTCTTCCAGAGTGCGGTCCTCGAAGGCCGTAACTCGTCTCCGCGTACCGCGAATCTCAACACGCGCCTCCGACGGCTCAAGCTCGCAAATCTTCCGATGGAGTTCTTGGAGAGAGTGTCACTTTCACTCTTCCACAAAAGCCAGCGTGGGCGGCTCGCGAAGGCCCGACAAACTGCGCGTGCCGGACGGACGCCGGGTCGACCGGTCGTCAACATCATCCAGGAAGATCGAATTGCGGAGATGCCGATCGACATTCTGGGTTTCCTCGGTGATCGTGTCGAAATGGCCCACTCGCTCGAGGTTCGTGTGCCGTTTCTCGACCATGAACTCTACGATGCAGCGCGGTCCATCCCAGTCGATTTCAAGCTCCGCGATGGCGTCGAAAAGGCTGTCCTTCGGGACGCGGCGCGGGGCATCCTGCCGGACGATATTCGAACCCGTCGCAAGCTCGGATTCATGCTGACGAGCGACAAGATCGACTTTTTCGGCGCCGACCGAAAGCTGACCGCAAAATTTCGACCGTATCTGACAAGAGAAGCTTTCGAACGCGCCCAGATCTTTTCGTGGCGCGCTTATAAGGTCGTAAGCATCCTCGGCCGGCTTCCATTGTCGAAGCGGGTCGGTGTCCTGAGACGGGTGCGGCGCAACGCCAACAAGGTAGTCATGTACATGCTGCAGGCGCAGATGTTGCACGCCATGTATGTCATCAATCGTGGTTGGGCGTCGGCCAGCAAAGCATCGCCTCTCGCGGACGGCAGCACAGTCCCAAGCGTTGAGGAAGTTGGACGCGGCGCATTCGATAGACAGTCGGTCCAACGAACGAGAGCGAATTGATCCTTCGCTCGCCGGGCCACCGACGAGAGATTGGGAAGTGTTAAGTTGATTGGTGCCTGCGCTGAGCGCTGCCTGCGTGACTGTGGGAACCAGGC
>DASXYR010000324.1:0-6676 GCA_036502385.1 Gemmatimonadaceae bacterium | reverse complement strand
CCATATTCGCTCTACACCTATACCGCACAGGGCAATCTCAGCGGAACATGGTCGCCCACTCCTACGATCACCGCCACCACAACGGCGGGGACGCAGTTCAACAAGCTCCTTGTCCGTGGCACCCAGGCGTTCGGAGCGAAGCTCCTCGGTGGAACATCGTCGCTCGCCGGAACAACGGCGCGGTTTGCGGTCAATGAGGTGAGCACCGATAACAAGACGCTTGGCTACTTCGGGTCCGAAGAGATCGGCTGGAGAGATCGTGTCTTCGTCAACGCGGCTCTTCGGAACGATAAGAACAGCGCATTCGGGCAGAATTTCGGATCGATTACATATCCTTCTTTCGGCGCTTCGTGGGTGGTCAGCGAAGAGTCCTTCTTCCCGAAGACCGACATCCTCAGCTCGCTGCGTTTGCGGGCGGCCGATGGGAAGTCCGGCCGGCAGCCCAACTTCCGTGACGCAATCACGTTCTTCAACGCATCTACTGTGACGGTGGCCAGCACCGATGTGCCGGGCATCGCCATCGGTGGCACGGGCAATATCGCGCTTCGCCCCGAGCGGTCGCACGAGACAGAGCTAGGCTTCGACATGGGGCTGCTCGGACAACGCGTGAACTTCGAGTACACGCATTACAAAAAGAACACCGATGATCTTCTGATAGCTGTCCCGCTGCCGCCGTCCCTCGGGCTCAGCAACAGTCAGTTCCAGAATCTCGGTTCCGTTCGCAACGTCGGAAACGAGTTCTCGCTCGACGCGAAGGTGTTCGACAGCAAACCGCTGGCGTTCAACTTCCTTATTACTGCGTCCAACAACGACAACACGCTGCTTTCGCTGGGCTTCCTGCCGGGCACGACGACACCCGTTCCGCCAATTATCGTGAACACCCAGCAGAGGCACGTTGTCGGCGTTCCGCTGGGCAGCTACTGGCAGCGGCCGTATACCTTTACCGATGCGAACAATGACGGCGTCATCGCTCGCAGCGAGATCAAGCTGGGCGACACTGCAGTCTATCTTGGCAACATCCTTCCCAAGCGCGAGTTCTCGTTCTCGCCCACTGCAACGTTCTTCAGCATGCTGCGAGTCTCGGCGCTCATAGACCACAAGGGAGGCTACAAGCTCTTCGACAACTCGCGCCGGTTTCACTGCAGCTTCGGAACGTGCCAAGAGGCATTCGACAAGACCATGCCGCTCGCGGACCAGGCGGCGGCGCTGGCAATCGCGCTTGGCACCGATGCGGGATACATCGAGAACGCGGATTTCACGAAGCTTCGTGAGCTTGCGTTCACTTTGATTGCGTCGGATCGCGTCGCGCGGCGTTTTGGAGTGCAGAATCTCGACTTTACAATCGCGGGGCGAAACCTCAAGACGTGGACCGATTACAAGGGGTTCGACCCAGAGGTGAATGCCGTTGCCGGGAATAACTTCAGCACCCAGGAGTTCCTGACCCTGCCGCCCTCACGCACCTGGACTGCGCGGATCAATGTCACTTTCTAACCCTAACCGACAGAGCGATCAATCAATGAATAATAGAATTCTCGCCCGTCGGCGCACGCGCCGGTTGGGCACTCTCACCACGCTGGCCGCATGCATTGTCGTATCGCTGAGCGGCTGCGACAGCAAGAGAATATTGACCGTGACAGATCCGGACGTCGCCCGACCCGGCGCGCTGGACGATCCGTCGGCTCTTCCGGCATTGCGCGCCGGCGCGGTAGGTGCATTCGGCATTGCTTATAACGGGCAAACCTCCGACGAGGAGCAAGTGCACCTCTCGGGTTCCTTGTCCGATGAATTGATCAACACTGAAACCTTTCCAACGAGGATCGAGTTCGACCAGCGCGCGCAGACTATCGGTAACACCAGCCTGGTCGGGACGTTTGTCGATCTCAATCGCGCGAGGGGACTGTCCCAGCGATCCGTTGCCGGGTTCCAGAAGTTCGCAAAGACAAGGGCCGACAGCACGGGCTTCCCGGAGGTATTGGCGCTTGGTGGCCTGACGTACGTTTTGTTTGCCGAGAATTATTGCGGGGCAGTTCCTGTAAGCGTGGTGAATGACGACGGCACGTTCACGTACGGTCCTCCGCTCACGGTAAACAACCAGCTTGACAGCGCCATTACAAAATTTGATCAGGCGCTGGCCGTTTCCGGAGCGCCGCTTACGGCGACATTCAAGCAGCTCGCGCAGGTCGGAAAGGGGCGGGCGCTGCTGGACAAGGGCGATTACGCGAACGCCGCGCTCGCCGTGACGGGGGTATCGACGACTTTCCAGTACAACTACCAGCATTCAGAGACGACGACGGCTCAGAACAATGGAACGTGGTCACTGACGAACAGCGTTGGTCGCTTCGGGGTCGCCGCCCTCAAAGGTGGCAATGGGTTGCCATACCAGACCGACGGCGATACCAAGAACGCCGGATTTGATCCGAGAGTGGCCAACGCAGTGCGGGTAGCCGACGGGGGACGGGGCTTCGACAAGGGAATTCCTGCGGGCGAGTTTCAATTCGTTCAACAGAAGTACGCGGTGCGATCTTCGCCGGCAACAATCGCCGACGGCGTGGAAGCTCGACTGATAGAGGCCGAGGCAGCGCTGCAGACGGATCCCGCGGGCGCGCTCGTGATATTGAACGCGCTCCGGAGCAACGCCGCGCTCCTTACGCTTCGGGGGTACGCCGCTGGATCGCTGCCTCCTCTCACACTGCAGGCTACGCCAGCCGCGCAGGTTGATCAGCTCTTCAAGGAGAGGGCGTATTGGCTGTTTCTGACGTCGCACCGGTTAGGCGATATGCGCCGTCTGATTCGGCAGTATGGCCGTGGAGCAGAGACGGTGTTTCCGACGGGTGCGTACTTCAAGGGCGGCACCTTCGGCACGGACGTCAATTCTCCCGTGCCGCAGCGTGAACAGAACAACCCGAACTACACTCCGGGCTCCTGCAAGCAGAACGAAGCATAGGCTTGGAACTGCAACAGCACGTAGACGGGGCGTCAGGTATCCACTGGCGCCCCGTTTTGCATCTCGGCGGGAGGCGGGAAGGGGGAGTCGGCTACGAGCCGGATCGTGTGTGAATGTAAATCACGCCTGCGCTTGCGTTCGTGCCTTCGGTGCTCGTCCCCCGCGATCCTTTGCGCAGCTCGATCCAATCGATCGCGTCCTTCGGCATCTGCTGCAGCACATCCACGGCCGCAATGCGGGCACCGTCAACGACAACGATCGGCGACTCTGAGCTGGCGAGCGAGATGCTGCTTCGTCCCCGGTGCCCGTTTATCGAGATTGCCCGTCCCGACCGGTCCTCGACATAGCTGTAGCGGGGAACGAGCTGGCGCAACAGCTCCCACGCATTGGGGGCGTGCTCGGCGTCTATCTGTTGCGCGCTAATGACGACGTCGCCGTACTGGGATCCATTCTCGGCGTATCGGGGCGTAGTGGAGGCACACGCTGCAAGGCTCGCGAGACAACCGGCAGCCAGTGACATCGGGGCGAGCAAGGTGCGACGCATTTCAGGAACCTCCCGTGCGCGGAGCCGCGCATTGCGCCAACGATACTGCGAGGCACGCAGCCGCGCTACGGAAATTTTCCGACTGTTACACTACGCCCCGAAGCGTCCCCTCAACAGCGCTCGCAGATCGAGCAAAGGGCTAGATGCAGCCGCGTTCGCGTGTTCAACGGGCGCCGCGCCCACGGTTACGCGCTGCATGTTGTCTCGCACGCCGCGATCTATGAACCGGCACAGTTGGTCGAGAGAATACTCGGCGCCCCTCCTCGAGGAGTAAGCATTGAGTGGATATGACACACTCAAATGATTTCGGGCTCTTGTAAGCGCGACGTACATCAAGCGGCGCTCCTCCTCCGTCTCTTCCTCGCTATTGAGACAGCGTGCCGACGGAAACCATCCATCGACGGCCCAGATCACGAAGACAGCGTCCCACTCCTTTCCTTTCGCAGAGTGCGCCGTGCTGAGGATGAGACAGTCGTTTTCTTCGCGACTGCTGCCGGTTGCCAGGTCCTGCGTGGCCTGTGGCGGCTCCAGGGCCAGTGCAGAGAGAAACGTCGCGCGGTCCGGGTACCCCGCAGCGATTATCTGCAGCTGATCGAGATCGGCGAGCCGAGGCTCGACCTTGTCGTATCGTTCCCGGAGGATGTTGTCATAGAGCTGACGCACGCGCGCGATGTCGGCCGCCACCTTCGCTTCGTCTACCGCCGGCCCTGACCGTAAGTTGTCGAGCAAAGCGACGAGCGCGGCATGAGCGCCCCGCGCTCGCGGCGGCGGATTATAGCGACCGAACGCCGCCGATTCCCATGCCGCCGCGATCATCGAGTCGATAGCGGCGCGCGCGGTCGCATCGCCGATGCCCGGCAGCAACAAGAGAAGTCGATACCAGCTGACCTCGTCGCGCGGGTTCTCCAGAATGCGCAGAAAGGCGAGCACGTCCTTCACGTGCGCGGCCTCGAGAAACTTGAGGCCGCCCCATTTCTCGAACGGAATCTTGCGGTTGGTCAGCTCGATCTCGAGGTCGGCGGACATGTATCCTGCCCGAAAGAGAACCGCTATCTCGCGGAGAGGCGTTCCTTCTTCGTGCAGCTCCAGTATGCGATCGACCACGAATTGCGTCTGCTGCTGCTCGTCGCGAGCGGCGACGAGCCACGGTGTCTCACCACCGGTTCGCTCCGTCCACAGATTCTTCGTGAATCGCTCGGCGGCGCGTGAGATGAGCGTGTTGGTGACGCTCAGTATTGGCTGCGTAGAGCGGTAGTTCTGCTCGAGTGTGACAGTTGTCGCGCCGGCAAACTGTTTCGGGAAATCGAGGATGTTCCGGAAGTTCGCGCCGCGAAAGGAGTAGATGCTCTGTGCGTCGTCGCCGACCACGGTGATGTTGCTGTGGGCGCCGAACATGCCGCGAAGGATCCGCGCCTGAAGCACGTTCGTATCCTGGTATTCGTCCACGAGGATGTGATCGTACATCCCGCCGATCTTCTGGCGAAGGTCCGGCGACGCCTCCAGCATGAGAGCCCAGAAAAGCAGCAGGTCGTCGTAGTCGACCAGGTTGCGCTCCTGCTTACGCCGCGTGTAGTCGGCGTAGATCTTCGAGAAATCCTCTAGGTAATCCACGAACTGCGCGTACTCGTCGCGCACGATGTCATCAACGGCGACACCGGTGTTGATGTGCCGTGAGTAGACGTACTGGAGGGTCTCCTTCTTGGGAAACCGCTTCGTCTTCGCGGCGTATCCGAGCTGTGCGCGGGCGAGCTGCATGAGATCGGCGGAGTCGCCCTGATCCATGATCGTGAAGTCCTTCGCGAGGCCAGCGGCGGGTCCGTATCTACGCAGAAGTCGGTGCGCGGTAGCGTGAAACGTTCCGCCGTGCACGCGCTTGCTGTTGCTTCCAACCAGGCGCTCGGCGCGCGAAAGCATCTCCTGTGACGCGCGTCGTGTGAACGTCAGCAGCAGGATTCGCTCGGCCTTGACGCCACGCTCGATCAAGTGAGCGACGCGGTAAACCAGGGTGCGCGTCTTTCCAGTGCCCGCGCCGGCAATGATAAGAAGGGGGCCGTCGCCGTGCGTGGCCGCGGCGGCCTGCTCCGGATTGAGCTCGGAGGCGAAATCGCGCGGAGCTCCCGTTACCTCGATGCGCTCCCGGGCGGGATAGACCTTCGTCTCGGTCACGCCGCTGTCTCAAACAGCGCGGCGCGCGATGTAACGACCGGTGTCAGATCAAATGCCGCGGCGAAGCTGGCCGATACTCGCTCGATGACATCCTGCATCGAGACATCCTCCGTACCAAGCTCGCGGGCGATTGACGTCATGACGACGCCATCGATTCCGCAGGGGACCATCAGGTCGAAATAGGATAGATCGGTCGTCACGTTGAGCGCGAAGCCGTGCCAGGTGACCCAGTCGCGCGCGTGCACGCCGATCGACGCGATCTTCTTTCCCTTCGTCCAGACGCCAGTGAAGCTGGGATTCCGCTCGGCAATGATGTCGTAGTCGGCGAGCGTGTTGATCAGGGATTCCTCGATCTTTCGCAGGTACCAGTGCAGGTCCAGGCGGTGTCGCTTGAGATCGACGATCGGGTACCCCACCAGCTGTCCCGGTCCGTGAAACGTGACGTCGCCCCCCCGCTCCACTTCAAACAGCTCCACACCCTTGCTGCGAAGAAACTCAGGAGATGCGATGAGGTGCTTTCCCTTGGATGCGCGGCCGAGCGTGACTACGGGCGGGTGCTCGACGAGGAGCAGCACATCCTGAGGCAGCGCGCCTGTAATGCGGTCACGCGCGATGTGCCGCTGCAGCTCGAGCGCTTCCTCGTAGGCGACCCGCCCCAGAGGAACGGTCCATAGCTCCCGCTCAGCCACAATGCATCGCCTACTTCACGCGTGCAGCATCTTCCCGAGCGAGTCGAGAGCTGCCTCGGCCACCGCTTCGGAGAGAGTCGGATGGGCGTGGATGGCCAGATCCACCTCTTCCACCGTGAACTCGTTCTCGCGCGCGACTGCCAGCTCGTGAATGAGCTCTGTCGCGTGTGCGCCGATGATGTGTGCGCCGAGGATCTCGCCGTACTTGGCGTCGCGTATGATCTTGACGAAGCCTTCGGTCTCGCCCGAGGTGCGGGCGCGTCCGTTGGCCGAAAAGTTGAACCTGCCGACCTTGTAGTCGATCTTCTTCTCCTTGACCTGTGCCTCGGTCAT